>NZ_LZGO01000048.1:0-183780 GCF_001690235.1 Gilliamella sp. wkB292 | reverse complement strand
TGGTCATGGTGGTCTTTTAGATCGAATAGATAGTTTAACAGCTGCGGTGCCTATTTTTACTGTATTATCTTTGCATTTACTATAAAAAGGTTATAGATTTTGCTTTGGTCACTGTTGTTATTTATCATTACTATCAGTATATTAGTGACTATACATGAATTCGGTCACTTTTTTGTAGCTCGTTTATGTGGAGTTCGTGTTGAATGTTTTTCCATTGGATTTGGAAAAAAAATATGGTCGCATAAATTTTCAAGTGGAACTGAATTGGTTATTGCTATGATTCCTCTTGGTGGTTATGTTAGAATGCTAGATGGAAGATCGAGAAAATTAGCAACCATTGATAAAAGCTCGGCTTTTGATAATAAAAAACTATGGCAAAGAGCTGCAATCATATTTGCAGGCCCTATGGCTAATTTTGTTCTAGCGGCGGTAATTTATTGGGGTATTTTTTTACTTGGTGTGACAGTTTATCCTGTCAAAATTAAACAAACGATACCTAGCACGCCTGCATCGACAATAAATCTACCAGTAGATGCAGAGTTGAAAAAAATAAATGATATTCAGATAGACAGTTGGAATGATGTAAATCTAGCTCTGATGTCGGTTATGGGGCAACATAATGTGTCTTTAACCTACTTAGTATCAACTAATAATAGTACAGACGAAATTAGAAAAACTGTCGATATTAGCCATTGGCGATTTGATGTAGAGAAAGAATCAGCAATTACAGCATTTGGTTTTATTCCTAAAGCATTGGAAATTTATCCAATTGTGAGTAAAATTGTGCCAGAGTCTGCAGCTGAAAAAGCAGGATTACAAATTGGTGATAAAATTATCAGTTATAATAATAAACTTTATACTGATTGGGATGATTTTTCAGCTGAGATAAAAAAAGCAAATAAACTAACATTGAAGGTCGAACGGAAGAATCATGATGTTGAACTGCTTCTTACACCGACCATTCAAAAAAATGGAGAAGGTGTAGCGGGTTTATATCCTTCTTCAAACGCGGTAGTTAGGCAGTATGGTTTTTTTGAAGGATTAGGTAAAGGAATTGAGCAAACAGTATTAACGACAAAATTAACTGTAGGCTCACTTTATCAGCTAGTGACAGGTGTTATTGGTCTTAAGCATTTATCTGGACCAATAACGATAGCAAAAAGCGCAGGGCAAACAGCAAGTTATGGTTTCACGCCTTACTTATACTTTCTCGCTTTTATCAGTGTAAGTTTAGGGGTTATCAATCTTGTTCCATTACCAATGCTAGATGGCGGGCACCTTGTCTTATTATTATGTGAAAAGATTAGGGGAAAAGCTTTATCTAATATAACTCAGGAACGATTATTTCGTATAGGGTTTTTATTATTGATGGTAATAATGGGAATTGCACTATTTAATGATGTTTTACGATTGTGATGGGATGAGGTTATAAACATTTACAATGAAAATAAATAAATTACTTATAGCATCTTTGCTGTTTAGTACCACAGCGGTATACAGTTCCAACGCATTTTGTGTTGATGATTTTGTGGTAAAAGATATTAAATTCGAAGGATTACAAAGGGTTACTCCGGGAGCTGCATTGCTTGAAATGCCTGTTCAAGTTGGTGATTATGTGAATGAAGCCGATCTTGGGCGTATCATCAAATCACTTTATGCGAGTGGCAATTTTGATAACATTAGTGTTTCTCGTGATGGTGATCGATTAATTGTTCATGTTCAAGAACGGCCAACTATTGCAAGTATTACTTTTTCTGGTAATAAATCAGTTAAAGATGACATGTTAAAAAAGAATTTAGATAGTTCTGGAATTCGAGAAGGTGAAGCATTGGATCGTACAATGCTTTCAGGAATAGAAAAAGGGCTAGAAGATTTTTATTATAGTGTCGGTAAATATAACGCAAAAATCAAAGCTGTCGTTACACCATTATCTCGAAATCGTGTTGATCTGAAATTAGTTATTGCAGAAGGAAAATCCGCACTAATCGATCAAATCAATATTGTCGGTGCAAAAGCTTTTTCTTCTGAAGAGCTAATTGCCCGTTTTTCTTTGAGAGATGAAGTTCCTTGGTGGAATATGCTTGGTGATCGTAAATATCAAAAACAAAAATTAGCTAACGATCTAGATGAATTACAAAGTTTTTACCTCAATCGTGGTTATGCTCGATTTAATATTGAATCAACTCAAGTAAGTTTAACACCAGATAAAAAAGGCATTTACGTCACTATCAATATTCATGAAGGTGAGCAGTACAAACTATCCGGTCTTGATTTTAAAGGCAATTTCGCTGGTCATAAAGATGCTATTGCTAAAATAGCAAAAGAAAACGTAACAATTGGTGAGCTGTATAACGGCAAAAAAATTACCGATGTTGAAGATAACATTAAACGTTTACTTGCTAATTTTGGTTATGCTTATCCCCGAGTGGCTATACAACCAGAAATGGATGATGCCAGCCATCAGGTCAAATTAACTGTCATGGTTGATGTAGGCCAACGTTATTATGTTCGTAATATTAAAATCATTGGTAACACTGTTACTAGTGAAAGCGTTGTTCGTCGTGAACTTCGTCAAATGGAAGGGGCTTGGTTAAGTAATGGTTTAGTGGAACTAGGTAAAGATCGATTAAATCGACTTGGCTTTTTTGATACAGTAGAAGCAAACACTGAACGGGTTCCAGGCGTTGATGATCAAGTTGATATCATTTATAAAGTGAGTGAACGCAACACGGGTAGTATTAAATTTGGTGTTGGTATTGGCTCAGATAGTGGTATAAGTTTTAATGCCGGTATTTCACAAGATAACTGGTTAGGTACAGGTAACAGTGTATCATTTGATGTGAATACTACAGATACTGACAAAACTGCATCCATCTCAATTGTTGACCCGTATTTTACAGTGGATGGTGTCAGTTTAGGTGGAAGTATTTATTATAATACCTATAAAGCTGATGATGATAAAGATGAATCTGAATATTCGAGTAAAACATGGGGAGCCTCTGCTAATTTAGGTTTTCCAATTAGTGAGAATAATTTTGTTCGTTTTGGTACCGAATACGCAAATCATAAGCTATCAGATATGAAAGCCCAATATGGTATGTGGCGATATTTTGATAAAATGGGCGAAAACACAAAAGATAAACACTCTATATCGTTTGATACCAATGACTTATTACTAAATGCATATTGGACTTATAATTCGTTAGATCGTGGCTTTTTCCCGACTGATGGTTTAAAAATAACCTCTAACGCTAAAATTTCTGTGCCAGTATTTGATAACCGTTTTTACAAGCTAGTTACTGACGCTTCTTATTATTTACCATTTGATTCTGAACATCATTGGGTCTTTTTAACTCGTGGCCGTTTAGGTTATGGTAATGGTCTTGGTGGTAAAGAATTACCATTTTATGAGAACTTCTATGCCGGTGGTTCAACAGTACTTCGTGGTTTTAAATCAAATACCGTTGGTCCTAAGGCTGTATATTTCCATAACAGTACAGGTTGTAGCGGTTTAGATGATACAAGTACATGTACAAGGTCTAAAGATGCGGTTGGTGGTAATGCTATTGCTTTTGCTAGTACTGAATTAATAGTCCCAACCCCATTCATTGGTGAAAAATATGTAGATAATGTTCGTACCTCTGTATTTTTTGATGCTGGTACAGTATGGGATACCGAATGGGACTTTAAAGGTCATAATATTCCGGATTATAGCTCTCCATCTGATATAAGAATGTCAGCAGGTTTAGCTGTGCAATGGATGTCCCCTTTAGGTCCATTAGTCTTTTCTTATGCACAGCCGTTTAAAAAATATAATGGAGACTCGGCTCAACAATTCCAGTTTAATATAGGATCGACATGGTAACGTCATGTCAAAATTAATAAATAGACATAGGTGATAAAAGTGAAAAAAATTATTTCAGTTCTAGGTATAAGTGCTGCATTACTATTTACAGGTATGGCAAATGCAGAAGTAAAAATTGGTGTGGTTGATGTTATGTCAGTTTTACAAAAAATGCCACAACGAGAAACAGTAGGTAAAGCCTTGGATAAGGAATTTGAAGCAAGAGCTAAATCTCTGCAAGAAGAAGAAAAGAAAGCAGGAGATGCTGCTGCTCGTCTCAAGAAAGATGGTCTAACTTTATCTGCTTCTGAAAAAACTAAATTAAACAAAACAATTTCTGATTTTGAAAACAAAGCTAAAGCATTCTCAGCTGATTATCGTAAACGTGAAACAGAAGAAGCTGGCAAATTATTAACTAAAATTCAAGAAGCAGTTAAAGATATTGTTACTACTGAAAAGTACGATATTATTTTAAAAGCTGAAGCGACATTATCAGCATCAGATGCTGTAGATATCACAAATAAAGTGTTGGAAAAGGTTAGTAAATAATGTCAGCTTTTTGTTTAAAACAACTAGCTCAACAGCTTGATGCGAAGTTACATGGTGATGGTGAATTATCCATCACCGGTATTGCTTCAATGCAAAGCGCACAATTAGGGCAAATTACTTTTTTGTCTGATAAAAAATTGCAAAGTAACTTATTAGAATGTAAAGCTTCTGCTGTTGTGATGACAGAAGATAGTCTTGAATATTGGAAGGGTGCTGCTCTAATTGTCAAAAATCCCTATCTTGCTTATGCCAAATTAGCCCAGTTACTTGATACTACTCCTGTACCTGCTGAAGGTATAGCAACGACTGCTGTAATAGATCCAACAGCTAAATTAGGTACTAATATTTCGATTGGAGCAAATGCTGTTATCGAAAGTGGTGTTGTACTTGGAGATAATTGTATTATTGGTCCAGGCTGTTTTATAGGAAAAAATACGACGATTGGCTCAGGGTCAAAATTATGGGCTAATATCTCTGTATATCATAATTGTATAATTGGTGATAATTGTTTAATTCAATCCGGTACTGTCATTGGTGCAGATGGATTTGGATATGCTAACGATCGCGGTAAATGGATTAAAATCCCACAATTGGGCCGGGTTGTCATTGGTAACAATGTAGAAATTGGTGCTTCAACAACGATTGATCGTGGTGCACTCGATGATACAGTAATTGGTGATGGCGTGATTATCGATAACCAATGCCAAATTGCGCATAATGATGTAATAGGGGATCATACTGCAGTTGCAGGTGGCGTTATTATGGCGGGAAGTTTAACTATTGGTCGTCACTGTATGATTGGTGGAGCGAGCGTCATTAACGGACATATGGAAATATGTGATCAAGTTACCGTAACAGGAATGGGAATGGTTATGCGACCTATTAAAGAACCTGGTGTTTACTCATCTGGGATCCCATTACAAGAAAATAAAGTATGGCGAAAAACCGCTTCATTGGTATTGCATATTGATGAAATGAATAAACGTTTGAAAGCGCTTGAGAAGAAACTATTAAATGTCTCGACGTAGGCGATTACGGTCGGTATAATGCTTGCCTATTTTATCAATTTTTTTAGCTCAATTATTAAGTTAAACTAATTTTGAGCAGATATTATTTAATAATTTTGAGGTATGAAGATGCAAGTTTCGGTAGAAACAACACAAGGTTTAGGTCGACGTTTATCAATTACAATTAAAGCAGAAGACATTAAAAAAGCGGTTGATAAAGAACTCATTAATACTGCAAAAAAAGTACGTATTGATGGCTTTCGTAAAGGAAAAGTACCTTTAAAAATTGTTGAGCAGCGTTATGGAGCTTCTATTTTACAAGATGCATTAAGTGATTTAATGCAACGAAATTTTGTTGATGCAATTATTCAAGAAAAAATTAATCCAGCTGGCGCACCAACTTATTCTCCTACTCAGTTTAAAGAAGGAGAAGATTATACCTATACAGTTGAATTTGAAGTTTATCCGGATGTAAAAATTAAAGATCTAGATAAAATTGAAGTTGAAAAACCTGTTGCTGAAGTAAATGATGCTGATATTGAGACAATGATCGAAACATTACGTAAACAACAAGGCACTTGGAAAGAGGTAGATCAATCTGCACAAGAACAAAATCGTGTTACTTTAGATTTTGTTGGTCAAGTTGATGGTACTGAATTTGAAGGTGGAAAAGCGGATAATTTTACTCTAGTTTTAGGTCAAGGTCGTATGATTCCTGGCTTTGAAGATGCAATTATTGGTCATAAAGCTGGTGATAAATTTGATATTAATGTCACTTTCCCTCAAGACTATCATGCTGAAAATTTAAAAGGTAAACCGGCTGTTTTTGCTGCAACATTAAACAAAGTTGAAGAGTTAGAACTGCCAGAATTAAATAAAGACGTTATCAAACGATTTGGTATTGCTGATGGTACTGTTGAAAGTTTACGTGCAGAAGTACGTAAAAACATGGTACGTGAGCTTAATGCAACTATTCGTAATAAAATAAAAGCGCAAGTCATTGATGGTTTAGTTAAGAATAATGAAATTGACGTTCCTAATGCGTTGATTGAACGCGAAATTGATGTATTACGCCAACAAGCAGTCTCTCGATTTGGTGGTAATGTGAAACAAGCAATGGAACTACCTAAAGAACTTTTTGAAGCAGAAGCAAAACGTCGCGTATCGGTGGGATTACTATTTGGTGAAATCATTGAAAGTAATAAACTTAAAGCTGATGAAACACGAGTAAAATCATTAATTGATGAAATTGCAACAGCTTATGAAGATCCAAAAGAAGTCATAGAATATTATCATAAAGATAAAAAGGCTATGGATAACCTTCGTTCTGTAGCGTTAGAAGATCAAGTTGTTGATTTATTATTAGCTAGCGCTAAAGTAACAGATAAAAATTACTCATTTTCTGAATTAATGAATCAGCAAGTAGCTTAGTTTTTATTATCTGTTTCATTTAATCAAAAAAGATCACTTTAGAGCCCAAATAAGGATTGTCTGTTTGGGCTATTTTGTTTAATTAGGAGATGAAAATGCCTTTAGAACCATATATGAGCGTTATTCCAATGGTTGTTGAACAAAGCTCGCGAGGAGAAAGAGCTTACGACATATACTCACGATTATTGAAAGAACGCGTTATATTTTTAACTGGTCAAGTTGAAGATAATATGGCGAATTTAATTATTGCTCAGATGTTATTTCTAGAAGCTGAAAATCCTGAAAAAGATATTTATTTATATATTAATTCACCAGGCGGTGTCGTCACAGCAGGCATGGCTATTTACGATACAATGCAGTTTATAAAACCAGATGTAAGCACTATTTGTTTGGGACAAGCATGTTCAATGGGGTCACTACTATTGACAGCTGGTACTAAAGGTAAACGTTATTGCTTACCTAATGCTCGGGTTATGATTCATCAACCATTAGGTGGTTTTCAAGGACAAGCTTCCGATATTCAAATTCATGCTCAGGAAATTTTACAGGTAAAAAGTCGATTAAATAGTATTTTAGCCAAGCATACCGGTCAAGATATCAGCGTGATAGAAAAAGATACCGATCGTGATAACTTCATGTCTGCCGAAAAAGCAGTTGAATATGGTTTAGTTGATGCCATATACAGTAAACGATCATAATAAATAATTTAGGTGGTAAAAGTGAATAAAGAAAGTTCTGAAAAATTACTCTATTGTACTTTTTGTGGGAAAAGTGAACATGAAGTTCGTAAATTAATTGCTGGTCCATCATCTATTTATATTTGTAACGAATGCATAGGATTATGTAATGATATCTTAAAAGAAGAAACTAAGAGCTTCCTTTCTCATGAAGAGTTTGTTAGTAAACCTTTACCGACTCCACATGAAATTCGAAAACATCTTGATGAATATGTGATTGGTCAAGATCGAGCAAAAAAGGTTTTATCGGTTGCTGTTTATAATCACTATAAGCGCTTACGTAGTCATGCTAGCCGTAATGATGTTGAATTAGGTAAAAGTAATATTCTATTAATCGGACCAACGGGTAGTGGTAAAACATTATTAGCTGAAACTTTAGCACGTTTTTTAGATGTTCCTTTTGCTATGGCTGATGCCACAACGTTAACTGAAGCTGGTTATGTCGGTGAAGATGTTGAAAATATCATTCAAAAGTTATTACAAAATTGTGACTATGATGTTGAAAAAGCTCAGCGAGGAATTATTTATGTCGATGAAATCGATAAGATTTCACGAAAATCTGATAATCCATCTATCACTCGAGATGTATCTGGTGAAGGCGTTCAACAAGCACTTTTAAAAATTATTGAAGGAACTATTGCTTCGGTTCCACCTAAAGGTGGGCGTAAACATCCGCAGCAGGAATTTTTACAAGTTGATACTTCTAAAATTTTATTCATTTGTGGTGGCGCATTTAGTGGTTTAGATAAAGTTATCGAAAATCGAGTTTCTACTAACACCGGCATAGGTTTTGGCGCTGATGTTAAAAGTACCAAAAATAAAGTAACTGAATCCGAATTATTAGCGCAAATCGAATCAGAAGATTTAGTCAAATTTGGTTTGATTCCAGAATTTATTGGACGATTACCAGTGATTGGGACATTGTCTGAACTGGATAAAGAGGCATTAATTAGTATATTGACTGAACCGAAAAATGCTTTAACAAAACAGTTTGAAACACTTTTTGATTTAGATGGTGTTGAACTTGAATTCACTCCAGAGGCATTAGCTGCTATTGCAACTAAAGCTTTAAAACGAAAAACTGGAGCACGTGGCTTGCGTTCAATTGTTGAAAATATTTTGTTAGATACTATGTATGACTTACCATCAAACAAAAATATTAAAAAAGTGATAGTTGAAAAAGAAACGGTTGAACAGTCGCAAATGCCAAGTTTAGTATACCGAGATAATGTTGAGCTTTCAGCATAATTTTAGATATGCTTGTTAGTTTTTGACTCACAAGCATTAGTTCAAATAATTTAGGTATAATTACGTATAGATCGTATAGATATTGTCAAAATGTTTCAGGAATAGTATGTATTCAAATCATAAATAATAGACTTGAATATCTAAAAACGACCCCAATATCAACATAATAGGTTTTGTACTATTAGAGAGAATAAAATGAAAACAAAACAAACTAACCAAATGATTATGCCTATTTTACCATTACGTGATGTCGTTGTTTTTCCACATATGGTAATCCCTCTCTTTGTTGGTCGTAATAAATCAATACGTTGTCTTGAAAGTGCAATGGAAATGGACAAACAAGTTTTTCTTGTAACCCAAAAAAACCCTTCACAAGATGATCCTGAGATTGATGATTTATATGAAATTGGTACTGTAGCAAATATTTTACAATTACTTCAACTGCCTGATGGCACAGTGAAAGTGTTAGTTGAAGGCGTCGAAAGAGCAAAAATTGTTGATATTGTCGAGCAAAAAGAAGATGATTTTTTCGTTGCTAGTATTCAACCATTGCATGAAAAAAATAAAGATAGTGATTTGAATGAAGCTTTAATGCGGGTTGTGCTTTCTAATTTTGATGATTATGCAAAACTGAATAAAAAAGTCACACAAGAAGTTGTTGATTCAATTCGATTAATCAAAGAGCCTTCTCAACTTGCTGATTCAATTGCAGCTACGCTATTTTTGAAAGTTGAACAAAAACAAGAGTTACTTGTTACCGCTAATTTAGAAAAGCGTTTTGAATTGCTTATCTCATTAATGGAAGCGGAAATTGATTTATTGCAAGTTGAAAAAAATATCCGCCAGCGCGTTAAACAACAAATGGAAAAAGCGCAAAAAGAGTATTATCTTAACGAACAGATCAAAGCAATTCATAAGGAATTAGGTGATATCGATAATAAACCTGATGAATATGAAGAACTAAAAGAAAAAATTACTAAGGCAAAGATGCCTCAAGAAGCGACTGAAAAAGCATTAGCGGAGCTTAATAAACTCAAAATGATGCCAGCAATGTCTGCTGAGGCAACAGTGGTCCGTGGTTATATTGATTGGATGATACAAATTCCATGGCATAAACGTTCGAAAGTCAAAAAAGATATTGAAGCTGCACAGAAAGTTTTGGATAAAGATCATTATGGTTTAGAGCGAGTTAAAGACCGTATTTTAGAGTACTTAGCCGTACAAGGACGGGTTAATAAAGTCAAAGGTCCAATTTTATGTTTAGTTGGTCCTCCAGGGGTAGGTAAAACATCGTTAGGTCAATCTATTGCTAAAGCAACAGGTCGTCAATATGTACGTATGGCTCTCGGTGGTGTTCGAGACGAAGCCGAGATTCGAGGTCATAGACGTACTTATATTGGTTCTATGCCAGGTAAATTGATTCAACGTATGGTTAAAGTCGGTGTCAAAAATCCGTTATTTTTACTTGATGAAATTGATAAAATGGCATCAGATATGCGGGGCGATCCTGCTTCAGCTTTATTAGAAGTGCTTGATCCAGAACAAAATAATGCATTTAGTGATCACTACTTAGAAGTTGATTATGACTTATCGGATGTGATGTTTGTTGCTACGGCGAATTCAATGAATATTCCTGCTCCTTTATTAGATAGGATGGAAGTCATTCGTCTATCAGGTTATACCGAAGACGAAAAATTGAATATTGCAAAGCAGCATTTAATTTCGAAACAGATTGAAAATAATGGATTAAAATCAAAAGAAATAGAGATTGATGATTCAGCGATTATCGGCATTATTCGTTATTATACTCGAGAGGCTGGTGTACGTAGTTTAGAACGAGAAATTGCAAAAATTTGCCGTAAAGTGGTTAAGCAACTAGCTTTAAACAGTAAGTTGAAAAAAGTAACTATTACGCAAGATAACCTTAAAGATTTCTTAGGTATTCAACGGTTTGATTACGGTAAAACTGACAATGAAAATCGCGTAGGGCAAGTTATTGGCCTCGCATGGACAGAAGTTGGTGGTGATTTATTGACAATTGAATCGGTAAGTGTTCCTGGTAAAGGAAAACTAACATATACAGGCTCGTTAGGCGATGTTATGCAAGAGTCTATACAAACGGCATTGACGGTTGTACGTTCTCGAGCAGAAAAATTAGGCATTAATAGCGATTTTTACGAAAAACGCGATATACATGTACATGTTCCTGATGGTGCGACACCAAAGGATGGGCCAAGTGCTGGTATTGCCATGTGTACATCATTAATTTCTACACTAACCGGTAACCCTGTCCGATCAGATGTTGCCATGACAGGTGAAATAACTTTACGGGGTGAAGTGTTACCTATCGGTGGGCTAAAAGAAAAATTACTGGCAGCACATCGCGGTGGCATTAAAACAGTAATTATACCAAAGGATAATGTTAAAGATTTAGAGGAAATTCCTGATAATGTAAAATCAGAAGTTGATATCAGACCTGTCCAATGGATTGATGAAGTGATCACCGTTGCATTACAGAATAATCCATTTGGTATCGAACCACTGAAAAAAAACATTAAATTAAAACCTTCTTCAAAAAAGGCTACAAAAGTAGTGAAAACTAAAATTCCTACACATGCCCAATTGAATTAATAGTCCTTAAAATTAAAAAGATCAACTGATGTTGATCTTTTTTTTATCTCTTATAATTCCGATAATAGCCAATTTAACTAAATATGCTATACTTGCCAAATTAAAACTTAAGGTGTATGGAGAAAAGCAAGAAATGATGGATACAATCCGTAAAGCGGCAAATAATATTGTCGTTAAGATTATTTTTGCAATCATTATTTTATCTTTTATATTTACAGGGATTGGTTTTTTTGGGTTTGGTGGTAGTAACAAAGCTAACGATGCTACACTATATATTGCAAAAGTTGATGGAGAAGGTATTAGTCGAGCTGAATTTGAAGCACGCGCAAAAGAAGTTACCTCAACGTCAATGGGTGATCCTGCATTTATTAAACAACTTCGTCGGAACGTATTTTATTCTGAAATTACTAACTATTTAGCCTATAAATTTTCTCAACAACTTGGTGCAAATATAAGTAATGACCAAGTAAAAGAGTTTATAAGACAGCAAAGAGTATTTTTTGACAATGGTAAATTTAGTAATGAAAAATATTTAGACCTCTTAGCTGCCAATGGTTACACACCAGATACTTATGGTGAAGGTATAAGATCATCTTTACAACAACAACAAGTCATAGACGCTCTAATCAATTCGAGTTTTGTTTTACCTGTGGACTCAGAAATTTCTAAATTGAAGGAGCAAACTCGAACCATTTATACAGCAGCGATTAATCCCAATATTGTTAATCTCGATGATGTGAAAATTACGTTAGAGGATGAGCAAAAATATTATGACGAACACCAAAGTGAATTTTATAAAAAAGAGAGAGTGAAATTTAATTATATTTTAAATGAAGAATATCAATATAATAAAAAAATTCATGTTAGTGATGATGAGGTAAAACAAGAATTTAATCACAATATTAAAGATTATACTTTTCCTGCAAAAAAATCTTATAGTGTTATTTATATCAAAGATAAACAACAGGCTGATGATATTGTTAATGAATTAGCATCAGGTAGCAATTTTGAAAGTGTTGCTAAAACTGTTAATCAAGATAATGCATCTCCATATGGTAAAAATGGTTCATTAGGTTGGTTTGTTGATGATGATTCTTTACCACAGGCATTTAAAGATGCACACTTGGATACAATAGGACAAATATCTAATCCTATTGCTGTTGATGAAGGATATCTTATTGTCAAATTAGATGATATTCAACCCGCTAAAGCAATGGATTTTGATTATGCTAAGTCTATTATCGAATCAAAAATTAAGCATTCGAAAATAAAAAATGCATTTGAAATTGTAGAACAGAAAATCCAAGCTGCAGTTAACAAAAATCCTAATTCATTAGAATTGATTGCTAAAGAGTCTGATTTACCACTATTTAATTCTGATTGGGCCTATTTTAATGATGTATCAACTATTTTACGTTATCCTGAAGTTAGAGATGTTGCTTTTAGTGATGAAATGATAGTTGATGGTAAAGTAACAGGTAAAGTGTCTGAAATGATAACCGTCGGACAAGGTTTAGATTTGTCTGATTTTGTCATTCAGGTGGTTGATTATCGACCAGAAGGTATTGCACCTTTTGATGAAGTTAAAGATGAAATTAATAAAAAATTACATCAAGATATTGCTAATAGCCGTTTCCAAGCTACTGTTAATAGCACAATGGAACAATTAAATGATAAAGGTAGTTCTGCAAATGTGCAATTTTCCAAAAATTATACCCTGCATCGTAATGACAATGATCTCGATGCGCGTGTTATAAATATGGTGTTTGATCTGGTACCATCAACAACATCTAAACGTGTGTATGGCGTAGAATATTTAAATGATAAAAGTGCGACAGTTGTTGTGTTAACGGGTGTTAATACTCCTAGCGAATCGAAAGACATATCATCAGAATTATTACCATTATTCATGAATAATACCTATTATTATTTAGCTGAAGATATCCGTTCTAAAGCTAAAATTGAAATAATGCCGGATGCGAATTTGTGATGTAGTTCGTAAAATTACAGACAATTTGTTTAATTTAGAAAAGTCACTTAGGTGACTTTTCTCATTTTTTAAATGATTAACGCCATATAGTTTTATTCAATGACATAGTAATAAAGCATATTAATTGCATAACTATATTTAAGAGGTTAATCAAATGAAACTATTTTCCCTAGTCTGTCTTTTATTATCGAGTCTAGCATTTTCTAATGTAAGTTTAGCTGATAAGTTACCTAATGAAGCAGCTAAGCAAAATCAGCAACAAATAACTCAAGTCAATATCAATACCGCTTCGGCTGAGGAACTCACAAAAGTATTAACAGGAATAGGCGCAAGTAAAGCTAAAAAAATTGTTGAGTATCGTGAAAAATTTGGGCCTTTTGTTTCAGTAGAACAATTAAAAGAGGTATCAGGTATTGGTCAAGCAACATTGGATAAAAATGCTGGTAAAATAGCATTATAAGTTAATTAGGCAGTCGACGGCCAACCTCGTCGGCTGTTTATCTAGATGGCTTCGATTAATTATCTATAGGATCAACATCTATGCTCCACCTAACTTTGCTTGATTCATTCCATTTTTCTATTGCTATAATCAATTGGTCTAAAATCGTTTGAAGCTTTTGCCGATTAGTATGTTGTACTAATAACTGCCAACGATGATAGCCCGCTTTTTTGGCTTGATTTGCTGGCATAGGACCAAGTAACCATAAAGCAGGATCGTCACAATACATTTTTAACCAGTCATATATACGTTGTAAAAATGTTGGTGCATATTGATTATTACGATCTGCTGCACGAATTAATGTTTGGTAACTAAATGGTGGTAATAAGGTTTTTTGACGTTCTAACAACGTCTGTTTGGCAAACTCTTGATATCCTTGATGAAGCAAAATATTTAATAAAGGGTGATCTGGATGATAGGTTTGTAAAATTACCTCACCCGCTTTGGCCTCACGTCCCGCTCTACCAGATACTTGCGTATAGATTTGTGCAAATCGTTCTGTTGCCCGAAAATCACTTGAAAACAATGCACCATCAACATCAACAATACCAACTAAAGTAACATTCGGAAAGTGATGGCCTTTAGCTAAAATTTGGGTACCAACTAAAATGTGGGCACCACCTTTTTCAATAGTTTGTAAATATGTATCGAGTGCACCTTTTTTAGATACAGTATCACGATCAATTCGACTAATTTTTATTTCTGGAAATAATATTGCTAATTGTTTTTCAAGTTGTTCTGTACCAAATCCAACAGGTACTAAGTGCGTTGAACCACATTTAGGGCATTGTTTAGGTACACCCCTTGGGGTATCGCAATAATGGCAGCTAAGTTTATTTTGCTGTTGGTGAAAGGTATACGGTCTATCACAACGTGGGCACTCAGCAATCCAACCACAATCATGGCATATCAATAAAGGCGAAAAACCTCGTCGATTTAAAAATAACATGACTTGATTGTTATTGTTTAAATGTTTTTTTATTTGTTCAATAAGTGGTTGAGATAATCCTGCCGATAGGACTAATCCTCTTATATCTAAAATAGATTGTTTTGCTAGCTGCGCATTTCCTGCTCGTTTAGTTAACTGTAATAATTGATAACGATGATTTTGGACATTATTTAAGGTTTCAAGTGACGGTGTTGCAGAACCTAGTAATATAGGAATATTATCGAATTTGGCACGAATAATGGCTAAATCTCTTGCATTATAACGCCACCCTTCTTGTTGTTTGTAAGAGCTATCATGTTCTTCATCAATAATTATTATGCCCAGATCTTTAAACGGTGTAAAAATTGAAGAGCGAGTACCAACGACAATGGCATTTTCACCATTCTTACTCCTTAACCAAACGTTCAATCTTTGCTTATCAGTTAATCCTGAATGTAAAATATCAATCGGTGCGTTAAAGCGTTGTTCAAAACGTCTAATGGTTTGTGGCGTTAAACTAATTTCGGGTACTAATACTAAAGCCTGCTTGCCTTTTGCTAAAATGCCAGTAAGGACATTTAAATAAACTTCCGTTTTACCTGATCCAGTGATCCCTTCTAACAAAAATACTGAAAAATGATCATTTTGTTGATTGATTGTATTAATGGCTTGGATTTGTTCATTATTTAAAACAATAGTATTACGATTAGTTGAAAAATTAGATTGCCATGGAATGTTATTTGGTTGTTGACTGATTTGGGTAATCAATTGTTTTTTTTGTAATTGATGATATATAGTCAAGCTTAAGTCTGAATCATGCAACTGGTTATTTCTAAATAAAGATAATAACAATTTTTGTTTTGGTGCTCTTGATAATGTATTTAAATCAATATCTTGACCTAATTGCGTCAGTTGCCATTGTTTAATTTCATCTTGGCAAGCTTTGCGACCTTGACGTAACAAAATAGGCATAGCGTGAAATAAAACTTCGCCAACGGGATAATGATAGTAATTAGCTGCCCAATTTAATAATTTCCAAATTGAATTTGTAAACAACGGTTGCTCGTCAATTATTGAGACAATTGATTTTAAGTGTTCAATTTCAATGTCGGTTTGCTGATCTATTTTAACAATAATACCTATAGCAAAACGTTTACCAAAAGGGACTTTTACCCGCATACCCACTTGAGCAGGAGAGGTTAAAAAATAGTCATAAAGTTGGTAAAGCGGTACCGGTAAGGCTACATGAGCGATCAGCATTAAGTATCACAATTAAAATTAATCAAGGTCAATATTGTACTGAGTTTTTATATAACTCGCAAAAGCTAGCTAACATCATTTGTTTTTATGGATTTTATCTAATAAGTTATCGATTAAACTTTAAAATTTAAACGGTAACCTATTGATTGACATATGGTATCGTTTTATAAAATTTGTTATCCTCAGATTAGAATAAGTAATATTTTTTAAGGAATACAAAATGCCAGAAAACTTTTCACATATTAATCATAATGGTGATGCACATATGGTTGATGTGTCTAATAAACAAATAACGGCACGGGAAGCAAGAGCTGAATCACAGGTTTTGATGAACTCAGAAACACTAAACATGATTATTGAAGGTAAACATCACAAAGGTGACGTTTTTGCCACTGCTAGAATTGCAGGTATTCAAGCTGCTAAAAAAACTTGGGAACTTATTCCCCTTTGTCATCCGCTTTTACTGAGTAAAGTTGAAGTTAATATTGAAGCTGATATTGTTAATTCTTGTGTTAGAATTGAGTCCGTATGTCGATTGCAAGGTCAAACAGGGGTTGAAATGGAAGCACTTGTCGCCGCATCTGTAGCGGCTTTAACGATATATGATATGTGTAAAGCTGTCCAAAAAGATATGGTTATTAGTCAAGTAAGATTATTAACTAAAACCGGTGGTAAATCGGGTGATTTTGCCATCTAATAATAAAATAGTCATAGTATGAATAGAATTATTTTTTTTGCTCAAATAAGAGAGCTCATTGGTGTTGAAAGTATCTTATTAGATGTTAGTCAACTGTCGATATCTGATCTATTACAAAAATTAAGCCAGCAAGGCAATAAATGGTCAATGGCATTAACAGAAAAAACTGTATTATGTGCCGTTAATCAATCATTGGTCGATTTTGATTATATAATACAGCCTGATGATGAAATCGCTTTTTTTCCTCCAGTGACAGGCGGCTAAAAAAATGGATATTATTCAAGTTGGTGATGAACAAATAGATGCCATCAAATTAAATACTTGGTTATCTGAACTATCACAAGACGGTGCGGTTGTAACATTTATAGGTAAAGTTCGTTCAGTTGACGAGCAGCCCCTTAGCCTTTTTTTAGAACACTATTCTGGCATGACAGAAAAAGTACTACGTCAAATTGTTAATCAAGCTCGTGAGCGTTGGCAATTAAGTCGTGTGGCGGTTATTCACCGAGTAGGTGAAATAAGTACTAATGAACAAATCGTTTTTGTTGGAGTCAGTAGTGCCCATCGTGCGGATGCCTTTGCTGCGGCTGAATTCATTATGGATGTGTTAAAAACTCAAGCTCCTTTTTGGAAAAAAGAACGTACAGGTAATGGGGATAATTGGGTCGAGCCTAAAAATTCTGATATACAAGCATTGAAAAAATGGCTTTAATCTCCATTTAATATATAATAGATAGAGTATGTTACATAATATTTTATAAGAGGTAAAGGATGGCAAATTATTCATCTAATAGTTCAATAATTGAAAAATCGACAAGTCGTGTACAAACCTATATGAGTCATGTTTACGGATGGATGACTGTTGGACTATTATTAACAGCTTTAGTTGCATGGTATGCATCAACTAATCTGCAATTATTACAGTTATTATATCGAGGTATGTGGGTATTATTAATTGCTGAGTTAGGGCTAGTTTTTGTTATTTCTGGTTTTATCAATCGTTTATCTGGCGCAGCGGCAACCACATTGTTTATGCTCTATTCAGTTTTAAATGGTTGCACGTTTTCTATCTATTTTATAGTTTATACTTCGTCCTCGATTGCTAGTGTATTTTTTATTACAGCAGGCATGTTTGCTGCGATGGCTTTTTATGGCTATACCACTAAACGTGATTTATCAGCCTTCGGTCGCTTTTTATTTATGGGACTAATTGGTATTGTAATTGCCTCATTGGTTAATCTCTTTTTGCAGAGTGAGCCATTAATGTGGGCTGTAACTTACATTGGCGTGTTTGTTTTTGCAGGATTAACTGCTTATGATAATCAAAAACTCAAAGAGTTAGGCGAAAATATATCTTATGATGATCAAAATGTATTTAGACGCTTTGTCATTTTAGGTGCATTAACTTTATATCTTGATTTCATTAACCTGTTCATTATGCTGCTAAGGATTTTTGGCGATCGTCGATAATGGTATTTTTATAGATTTAAAGGGCTCTATTAAGAGCCTTTTTTTGTTAGTTGTTTATTAGTAATTTATTTTTTAGTTTTTTATATTAAAATTTTCGCAGAAAATACTGTGTTTTAATATAGAATACCTTTTTTTATTTCTTATATACTTAGTATTAAGTTTAATATTAGAGAATTACTGTGAAAAAATTATATTCCTTTGTTCTAATAAACATTTTTATTTCATCAATCATTGCCATTCGTTATTTTGTTGTTCCTGGAGCATTATTTAATTGGGCCGGAATTACCTTTTCAATTTTTGCAGTAATTGGACACTTTTTCTCAGTTTATTTATTGCTTTTACTTATTTGTATTCCGCTGCTTTGGATAAAACCATGTCTTCGTAATCTCATTTTGATAATATTATTTGGTTTTTTCCAAATTGGATTATTTATCGATACTATTGTTTTTCAACAATACCGATTTCACATAAATCTCTCTGTTTTATCAATGGTATTTTCTGGGCAGGTGGTGGATTTCTCTTTATTCACTTATTGCTTAATGTTTGCATTAATCATTGCTTCACTTTGTCTAGAGTACTTTATTCTTTATTGGATTAATAGCAAATTTGCAATAGCACAGACTAAGTCTAAATTTCTACGTTTATCTACTATTTTTCTTATTTTTGCTTTTTTTATTAGCCATATTGTGCACATGATTGCTTTTTATTATGCTTATTCTCCAATTATGGTAGTAAAAGAATATATTCCCTTATATCGTCCGTTTACGTCCAAAAAAATAATGGAATTTTTTGATAAACAAGGGCAACGTAAAGTTATTTATGAAAAAGATGATGAACATACAGGTATTCATTATCCTAAACATACACTTGTTATTAATTCTGATAACAATAAACCTCAAAATATTATGTTTATTGTATTAGACTCCTGGCGTTATGATACGTTTAGTGAGCAAATTTCACCTAATACTTATCGTTTTACACAACAAAATAATGGGGTTATTTTCAATAATCATTATTCAACGGGTAACGCTACTCGGACGGGTATCTTTGGGTTATTTTATGGCATCCCTGGTACTTACTGGGATGCATTTTTGCGTAATAGTGTTCCATCTTTGTTCGTTACGACATTACAAAAAGAAAATTTTAATATTGGTATTTTTACCTCAGCTAAGGTGACTGCCCCAGAATTTGATCGGACAGTATTTGCAACCATTAAAAATTTAAGAATAAGTAGTCACGATGGCCCAGCTTCAAGTCGCGATAAACAGATCACAAATGATTGGTTAGCTTGGTATAAACAACGTGATACCTCTAAACCAAGTTTTTCATTTTTGTTTTATGATGCACCTCACGCTTATGATTTTCCAAATGATTTTGAGGTAAAATTTAAGCCAATTGGCGATCTTGATTATATGACATTAAATAATAATACTGATCCTGTGCCAATTTTTAATCGTTATAAACAAAGCGTCTATTATGATGATTATTTATTGCAAAATGTTTATGATGAACTACTTAAATCAGGAACGTTAGATAATACCTTAATTATTATTACTGGTGACCATGGTCAAGAAATGAATGATAATAAGCTTGGTTTTTGGGGGCACAATGGCAATTATACTGATGCTCAAACCAAAGTTCCGTTTATTATTATTGGCGCTAAAAATTTAGAGCAATTAAAAGATAATGCCGCTAAACTGACTAGTCACGAAGATGTAGTTCCGTCATTAATGAAACATTACTTATATGTGGAAAATGATATAAGTGATTATTCAACAGGGTATGATTTATTTAACCCAATCACTAATCGTAATTGGTTATTGATGTCAAATTATAGTTCCTATGCAGTTCGTACGCCGGATAATATTTATCTTGTTAATAGACTCGGTATTAGTCATTATATGGATTCGCACAATCACGAGATTGATGCAACGCCTAACTATAGCTATATCCAAGCGGCGATAGGTAATATGCGTTATTTTTATCAACCGGCTAATTAGTTAGTTCTCTATCCTTTTATTCAAAAGGATAGAGAAGAATTCTTAACGAACATCAGCGCAGTTTAAACAATAAATATAGCGATTTTGGCTATCGTGAAATTTATTCCATAAAGACACTTGTTGTTTTAACTGTTTAGCTTGTGGTAATTGATCAAAAAATATTTCAGCAGTTGATTTTGGCAGCATTGTTAGCATCTCAGAATAAAAACTATTGAACCAACTTACATCTGGTTTAAGCCAGTCAATTTTATAATCCGTTAAATTAGCTAATGTAACTGCTGTTTCAATAGCGTCATCAAAATCACCAAGTTTATCAACTAAACCAATGTTGCTTGCTTCTGAACCTAACCAAACTTGGCCTTGAGCTATTTTATCCACTTGTTCTGTTGACATATTTCTTGCTTTGGCAACTAATGAAATAAAGGTATTGTATCCATTATCAATATTCATTTGTATTAGTTGGCTCATTTCATCCGGTAGATTTCGAGTAACACTATTATTTGCAAGTGGTGATGTTGTTACACCATCATTGTAAACACCAATGTGAGATAATGATTTTTCAAAGGTTGGAATGATACCAAAAATACCAATAGAGCCGGTGATTGTATTCGGGCTAGCAATAATGTAGTCTGATGCTGTTGATATCCAATATCCACCAGATGCAGCCATTCCGCCCATAGAAACTACTACAGGAATTTGATAACTGCGTAGTGCTTCTAACTCACTACGAATCGCTTCAGAGGCATCAACACTTCCGCCAGGACTGTTAACTCGTAATATAACAGCTTGAACATTTTGATTATCCAAGTTGTTACGGATATTTCTAAGCTGTTCAACAATATCTTGGCTGCCCGCTATATCAGTATTATTTTCACTGTCAGTTATCGTACCATTGACAAAAACAACAGCGATTAATGGTTTATCGTCAGTTTGTTCATCTTTTTCTGTCAATTTATAGTCATAAATACTTAATTGATGTTGATTCTGAACAATATCGAGATCATATTGATAATTGGATGCAACAACGTCTACTAAACCAGTAGATAACGCATATTGACTCATACTTCCTTTAGCTGCTTTTAACTCTGACAACATATCAGTAGGATTTGGAACTAATTGACTAGGGGCTTTTTTACGTTGTACCGAAATATCATTAAGATAATTTTCCCACATAGCTGAAAGCCAGCGCGTCGTATTGCTTTTTGCTGCATCTGACATATCGTCTCGAATGAATGGTTCAATTGCAGATTTGTATGTGCCTACTCGGAAAACATGAGTATTAATTTTTAAGTTATCTAATAAGGTTTTATAATATAAATTATTCGCTGATAGCCCGTATACATTTACTGCACCTAATGGTGTTAAATAAATTTTATTAGCATAACTAGCTAGGTAATATTGGCTTTGGTTAAAATTAGAACCAATTGCATAAATTGGTTTGTTAGCCTCTTTAAATTTGGATAAATATTTACCCACATATTGTAATGAGCTCATATCTGCACCAACAAAATTATCCAATTTTAAAACCATACCATCTATATTAGGATCTGTTGTTGCTTGCGCTATTTTTTGTATTAATTCAAATAAACTATTTTCACGAGAAGTATTTACTTTTTTGCCATATATTTTATTTTGTAATGCATAAATCTCATCGTCATATCGCGTACTATCAACTATAACACCTTCTAAATCAAGTACAAGCGTGCCATATTGTGGAACGACATCCTGTTTTTTCAAATCTTTTATCAGTTCAATACCACTAAAAATAAGAATAATAGCAATAAAAAATATTAGATTTAGAAAAATTTGTCTAAAAACGTTGATGGTTTTCCAAATTAATTTTATGACTGATAATACAGATATCATAATTAGCCCTTTTAGTCGTAATGTTAGCTTTTCGCTTCTATATTTCGTTTTTTGAAATATTTTTTATCTTCAAAACGCAAGCAGGTTAATTTACCGCCCCAACAACAGCCAGTATCGAGAGCATAGATATTATCAGGAGTACCTTTACCATTTAAAGCGGCCCAATGGCCAAAAGCGATACTGTATTGAGCTGGAATTTTTGAAGGTAATAAAAACCAAGGTTTTAGTTTTGAAGGCGCTTGATCTGGTGATTTTTTGAAATAAAAATCAAGTCGTCCATCTTCATAACAAAACCGCATTCGTGTGAGTGCATTAGCAATGTAACGTAACCGATCTAATCCTTGTAAATCACAAGACCATTCATCAGGGAAATTACCGTACATTTTATCGAGAAAAAGTGGATATGAATCACTCGATAACATAATATTTAAATCATTAGCACATTTTTTTAATGTATCGAGATCCCATTGAGGCGAAATACCCGCGTGGGTCATAATCAGTTTTAACTTTTCATCTATTTGAACTAATGGTTGTTTACGTAACCAATTCATTAATTCATCGTAATCAGGCGCATTGATCACACTGTCAAGATTATCTTTCTTTTTTGCTAATGTTACATTGGCATAAATCGATAATAAATGTAAATCATGATTACCTAAAACTAAGCGAATTTGGCTACTTAAATTTTTTACAAATCTGAGCACGTCTAACGATTTTGGTCCTCTGGCAACCAAATCACCGGTTAACCACAAAGTATCAGATGATGAAAAACTCGCTTTATCAAGCAAACGCATGAACTCATCATAACAACCATGAATATCACCAATGATTAGGTTTGCCATAGTATTATTTCCATGCGTTTGCGAGTTTACAATATTGTTGTACTGACAAATTTTCAGCACGTAAATTAGGATCAATATCTAATTCAATTAATTGGTCCGTTGTAAACATATTACTTAAACTATTGCGAATCGTTTTGCGCCTTTGATTAAAGGCTTCTGTAGTGATGCGAGAAAGTATTTTAACATCATCAACTAAATAAGGTTTTTGTTTGTAGGGAATTAACTTGACAACAGCAGAGTTAACTTTAGGTGCCGGTTTGAACGCGGTAGGTGGAACTTCTAACACAGGAATAATTTGGCAATAATATTGTGCCATTACACTTAATCTTCCGTAATCTTTACTATTTGGTGCCGCGACAAGTCGCGTGACTACTTCTTTTTGTAGCATAAAATGCATATCATCAATGATATTGGCATATTCAAATAAATGGAACATTAACGGTGTAGAAATGTTATAGGGTAAGTTACCAAATACTCTTAATGGTTTACCTAATTGTTGATTTAACTCATTAAAGTTAAAGGTTAGAGCATCTTGTTCAATAACAGTTAATTTATTTTTTAACAAAGGATTATCAATCAATCTACTGGCTAAATCTCTATCAATTTCTATAACTGTTAAATGGTCAACATATTTACTGACTGGAACTGTTAATGCAGCTAGACCAGGACCGATCTCTACAAGAGCCTGATCTGATTTAGGTTGAATAGCTGCGACAATACTTTCAATAATATAATCATCATGTAAAAAGTTTTGCCCGAATCGTTTACGGGCAAAGTGACCTTGGTGTACACGGTTAGTCATGTTTTTCTTCACCTGTGATTTTGATATAAGCATCGCCTTTTAATTCTTGGATCCATACTTGCGCTTCTTCACCAAATTTACGGTTGAAAATTAATCGATAGGCTTGATCTTGTTTAACTGCATTTGTACCATCAGTCTGTTTAGTATCGATTAATTGGATCAAATGCCATCCAAACGATGATTTGATTGGTTGACTAATTTCGCCTTTCTTTAATTGAACTAAAGCATTTCTAAAACCAGCGTCATAAACATCGGCTCGACTCCAACCTAAATTACCGCCATTTTCAGCAGAGCCAGGGTCTTGAGAATTAGCTTTAGCAGCTGCTTCAAAAGTTGTCGCTCCACTTACTATAGATTTACGGATATCAGACAGTTTTTGTTTGGCAATTTGGTCTGTTACAAGCACATTAGTTTTAACTAAAATATGGCGAGCATTAAATTCATCAATGGTGAATTTTTTCGGTGCTTCAGAACGTGTATCATCAACTTTTAAAATATGTAATCCAACACCGGAGCGAATTGGACCAATAATACTTCCTTTTGGTGCTCGAATTAATCTTTCTTCAAAAATGGTAGGTAATTCATTGAGTTTATGCCAGCCCATATCACCACCTTTTAAAGCAAGATCATCATTTGAATATGAGGTAGCTAATTTCGCAAAACTTTCACCTTTTTCGGCTCGACGGATAATGTCGGTTGCTTTGTTAGTCGCATCATCTATTTGTTGTTTAGATGCTTTTTCTGGAACGGATATAAGAATATGGCTTACTTTAACATCTATATTGTTAGAAGTTTGTTGAGACATATTTTTAGCTAAGTTTTCGACCTCTTTTTCAGAGATTTTAATTCTTGGTCTGACTTCATTCATTCGGGCTTGGTCTATTAACATATCGTTATGTATACGTTCACGATAAGCGCTATAACTTATCCCCATTGTTGAAAGTTTGCTTCTAAGTTGATCGATTGTCATACCATTTTCTTCTGCAATTTTAGCAATCGCATTGCTAACTTGATCATCACTCACTGTAATTTTAGCTTTAGCGGCTTTTTGCAAGATTAGATTTTCAACAATCAAACGATCAAGAATTTGTTGCCTCAATACTTTATCATTTGGCAAATTACGTGGATCGGTGCTTGCTTTTATGGTTTTTAACATATCATTAACGTCACTTTCTAATATGACATTGTTATTAACTACTGCAGCAACTTGCTCAACGACTTTAGCGGCAGCATTAGCTGATAAAGGATTAATCACTGCTATACTTAAACTTAAGTTTAAAGCGATAAGTAATTTAGATATTTTCATATTATTCAACTCATTTTATTTGCTACAGTTGATAATAACTGTAATTAAGTTAATTAGTTATGTTGTGCGTTACTAATATAATTATTCAAATGCTGTTGTATAAGGTAGTTTACCAAAATTCAACATTTTTGCTTTTACATCACGATTATGGCCTAGACCCATTAACTCAAAATTAACTGAAAGTTTATTTTCATATTTACTATCATGGGATATCCAATCCCAATCTGTCAATTTACGTCCATATTGAACAGTCATACCCCAACAGCAGTCACTATAATGTAATCCAACTGAACCATCTGCGGTTTGCCCTAATTTAATATCATAATAATAAGAACCAACAGCATCTATAGTTTGAGATAATGGCCAAGTAGTCACAATACCTGCTTGGGAAATATCTTGTTTATAGCCTCTATATAACGAACTTTTATCTACCGTATTAATATAGTTATGATTAGCATAACGATAAGATAGCTGTAGTAATTTCTCACTTGAAGGACGATACTCAAGTATCGTGTTGGCTAAAGAAATAGTATCAATACGGGTATCGTATTGTACACCACTTCTAAAAATCACATCGTCAGTAATACGCCAGAAATTATCCGATGCCCAAGTAATACTACCTGTATCAGAATTTTTATCTATTTCGGTATTGTGTTCACTGGTTTTTGATTTAGTAAAATAGGTGATTTGTCCGATTGATAAATTAAATTTTTCTACCTTGCTTTCATCGTAAAAACGAGTCGTCACACCAGTAGCGATATTATTAGCTGATGCAATGCGATCTAACCCACTATAAGGGAGATCTCTAAATAGACCGATATAATCGTATTGTAAGAAAGTAGAATCATAGCTGCCAATATTTGACTGATTGCGATATGGAATATATGTATATTTTACTCGTGGCTCTAAAGTTTGGGTATAACCCTCAATCAGATCAAAATCACGCTCAAAAATCACTTTTCCATCGATACTAAATTTAGGCATAAAACGATTAACACTTTTGTCTAAGTTTTGGTATCTTTCAATAGATTTTTTAATATTATCTTGGTTGTAGTGCGTTGCCATTAAACCACCAGACGCACTTAATGAAGCCCATGTATTGGTGATAGTATAATCAAGAGTAGGTTCAATATGTGCACGCCAAGCTTTCGGGTTATTTTTGCCTGAACTTAAAAAGCGTGATACTTGTGAAAAGGTTTTGAATTTAAATGGACCAAAATCATAATTATAATAGTTCATATTTAATTGTGGTTGAGTTTGGTATAGTGAATCTCTAACTTCATCATGGAATGCTTGGAAGTGTCTATAACCCAGAGTAATATCCCAGCTAGTATCATTGTAGCCAATTTTATAAAATTGAGTTAAATATCCAGCTGTTTGTGATGCATATTTAGAGTTCAAGTCTGTCAAATATTGATTATCACTTACTCGTGTAGCATCTGCCTTAAAACGCCAATTGTAATTAATTAACTCATCGTTTTTCCAGTAGAATAACCAACGATGGCGGTTATCATCATAATTTTGACCATTTAATAATCTATCTCGATCTTCATCGTATTTGTTATCATGTTGTAGCCAGTCAAAGGCTACAGTACCTAAACCTAATTGATTTAAATAGCGGAACTCTGTCTGTAACTGAACGCCTCTACGTTGTAATATTCTTGGGGTAAATGTGGCATCATAGTTGGGCGCAATATTCCAATAAATTGGTAACGAAAAATCAATGCCATCGACACTATCATAAGTTAAATTAGGCATTAGCAAGCCTGAACGGCGTTTATCACCAGTTGGTAACTGTAAATAAGGCGAATATAAAACCGGTACTTTCCCAATACGAAATACTGCATTCCATACTTCAAGTAATTGCTCTTCATTATCATGAATCACTGTACTACCTTTTACACTCCATGTGCTGTCATCGACAGGACAAGATGTAAAACTACCATTTTTCAAAATAACATAGCGATTTTTTTCAAGCTTCATCTCGTCAGCTTTACCGCGGCCTAGTCGGTTAACCAGATGATAATCACTCGGTGTAATATTCGCATCATTATTATCAAGATTCATCAAGGCATCATTGCCTTTAATTCTTATCAAATTATCTTGATAAGTAATATCGCCTTGCAAAGTAACAAGTCGATTATTTTTATCATGAGAATCAATCGTTACTCTATCTGCTTGTACGGTACGATTGCCTTGTTCGACAACTACATCACCTTGATAAATTATTTTGTCTGGATAACGTGCTTCAAACTGGTTTGCTTCGGCATCAACAGGCAGTGTTTGGATATCACCCTCAACTAACGGGCGATCAAATTTAGGCACATCGATGAGGCATTGTGGATTATTAATAACAGCTTTAGGTAATCCGGTAGCATAACTGCTACTATTATATAGACAAAGAGTAACGGTTATTGCAATAAATGAAGGCGCTAATTTTTTCATTAATGATTAAAAGTAATGATGATTATTTTAATTTAAGCATTATAGCGGTTATTTATAAAAGTGCGAATGAAAAATTAATGTTTAGCCCTGCGTTTATTTCTTTTACTCAACTGGTTAACCATGCTAATTCTTTTCTCAATTGAGGTATGTTGAAATTCATCCCACCATTTAGCTAAATCTAATAATTCCCCTTTTTCAATAGATGCCCGCATTTCTAATAAATCATAAGCCGCTCGGAATTTAGGATGTTCTAAAATGGCAAATGCACGTTTACCTTCACGCTTTTTCATGCGTAATTGTAGTCGCCAAATATCACCCATTATCGATGTTAAACGTTTTGGAATAGCAATAATTTGACATTGTTCACTTAAAATATCATTGATAGCCATCGAAAAAGCATCATGGAATTGTAAGCCACTTTCAACACACGTTAATTGTGTTTGTTCCATAATTGGATACCAGAAGAAAGCAGCAAATAAAAATGCTGGATTAATACGTTGATTATGATCAATTCGGTAGTCAGTATTTTTTAAAACCTGTTCAATCATCTTTTCTAAATAGCTATTGTTATTTCCGGTAAATAATCGTTGAATAACTGGAAATAATTGTTCAAACAGATGATACTCTTTCAATAATAGGTAGGTTTTGTATCCATGACCTGATTGCAGTAACTTTAATGATTCATCAAATAAACGAGCTGCAGGAATATTTTTTAATAACGGCGCAAGCGCTTTAATTGGTTCTGCTGTTGCTTGCTCAATTGTCATGTTGAGTTTTGCTGCAAAGCGAATTGTTCTTAACATTCGCACAGGATCTTCTCGATAGCGAATTTGCGGATCACCAATTAAGCGAATAATGCCATTTTGTAAATCTTTTATGCCTCCACAATAATCGCGCAGTGTAAAATCTTTAACACTGTAATAAAGCGCGTTCATTGTAAAATCACGTCGCAAAGCATCTTGTTCAATCGTACCATAGACGTTATCACGTAATAACATACCGGTTTGCGATCGTTTGGCAACATTACTTTGCTCATCTTGAGAACTATGTTCGCCACGGAAGGTAGCAACTTCGATAATCTCTTTACCAAACATAATGTGTGCAAGACGAAAACGGCGGCCGACTAAACGGCAATTTCGAAATGTTTTTTGCACTTGTTCAGGTGTCGCATTTGTGGTGATATCGAAATCTTTTGGTATTTTTCCTAATAAAAGATCGCGAATACAACCACCGACTAAATAAGCTTCATATCCTTGTTTGTTTAAACGATAAAGAACTTTTAATGCATTTTCACTGATATTTTTACGAGAAATATTATGTTCATTACGTGAAATAGAAATATAGCGAGATTGTTTGTGTTCTTCATGGCGAAACATTTTGCGATAAAAGCGAGAGACTTGTTTAAAAATAGTGCACCTCAAACGTGTATGAAACAAAATGGCAATATAGCGCGCGATTATATAATAATTGCTTATAACTTTCCATTTTTCTTATTATCCGAATTTTAATTGGATGAAAAGCAGGTATTTTCTAATTTTAAATGAATATTCTATTTGATTTTTTGGCAATAATTATCAACAATAGCAGTTTATAGAGTAGAATTAGTCAAATAGCTTTAAAAGGCATCAATACCTGTTTATACATATTTCATGCATTATTTAACAAGCTGATTAAGGTTTACTACAACCTATGCTCAAAACTTCTTTTTTAATTCATTGTAGAAAACAATAGATATAGGAAGCAAATTAAACATTTTGCTTAATTTTTGTGAGTAACATGAGTAATAGTAGTTTAACAAATCGCTACTGACAAAAAGTCGATTGAGTATATAACATTAACTGATAACTTATTGGGGGACATTATGAATATTCGTGATTTGGAATATTTTGTTTCGTTAGCTGAATTTCGTCATTTTCGTAAAGCCGCTGATGCTTGCAATGTGAGTCAACCAACATTAAGTGGACAAATCAGAAAATTGGAAGATGAACTTGGTGTAATGTTGCTAGAACGTACTAGTCGTAAAGTACTATTTACACAAACAGGTATGATGCTTGTTGAGCAGGCTAAAGAGATCTTACGCAATATCCAAATTTTAAAAGAGATGGCCAGTCGTCAAGGTGAAGAGATGTCCGGTCCGATGCATATTGGCTTAATACCAACAATTGCACCTTATCTATTACCACATGTAATAACGGTATTACACGAATCTTTTCCGCAACTTGAACTCTATTTACATGAAGCACAAACTGCCAATATAGTTGCTCAACTTGAGAGTGGTAAGCTCGATTGTGCCATTGTTGCACAGGTTAAAGAAACATCACAATTTATAGAATTACCATTATTTGATGAACCTATGTTTTTAGCGGTTCCGGCTACCGACGAATTAGCCAGTAAAAGGACAATTAAACTTTCTAGTTTAAAAGGGCATAAGTTTTTGATGTTAGAAGATGGTCATTGTTTACGTGAACATGCAATGGGATATTGTTTTCAAGTCGGCATTGATGAAGATAAACAATTTAAAGCGACAAGTCTTGAAACATTACGCAGTATGATTTCTGCTGGGCGAGGTATTACGTTGTTTCCTGAATTAGCAGCACCAAATGAACGTATTCGTGATAATATTTGCTACATTCCTTGTACAGATCCTGTTCCAGTGCGAAGCATTGCTCTGATATATCGTCCGGGATCGCCGTTACGTTCCCGTTATGAAACCATTGCTAAAACAATTCGAGATCACATGCCAAAAGTATTTGCTGAGAAAGAGCGTTTGTTAGAAAAAGCGAATTAATGATTGACTAAGTTAAAATTACCAAAATCGACTGAAATAATGAAAAATGCCAAAACTTCGGGGGTTCGTGCTCAGCAAAAAGAGCGAACTCGTCGTACATTAATAGAAGCTGCATTTAATCAACTTAATGCTGAGCAAGGTTTTGCTAGTTTAAGTTTGCGTGAAGTTGCACGTGAAGCAGGTATTGCTGCTACTTCTTTTTATCGGCACTTTCGTGACATGGATGAATTAGGTTTGGCGATGGTTGATGAAAGTGGTTTAACTCTTCGTCAACTTTTGCGACAAGCACGTAAACGTATTGAAAAGGGCGGAAGTGTGTTACGAACCTCTGTAACAACCTTTATTGAATTCATTGATAAAAATCCTAAAGTTTTTTTATTACTACTGCGTGAAAAAGCGGGTACATCATCGGCTTTTCGTTCTGCTATTGCTCGAGAAATTCAACATTTTATTGTCGAATTGGTTGATTATTTGGATAATGCTAATGACATGCCTCATCAATATAACGAAGTTCAAGCGGAAGCAATGGTTACCATTGCTTTTAATGCAGGAGCCGAGGCTTTAGATTTTGACCTAATACAACGCCAAAAATTAATCGAAGATCTTATATTCCAACTTCGTATGGTTTCGCGCGGTGCCTATTACCTTTATCACAAAGAGTTAATTAAGCAAGAAAATCACTGATTTTAAATTTTTATACTGACATGTAGAGTGAATTTACTGTTTTTAATAAACTAACGTGTCATATTATTTGTTAAATACCTAATTTGATAAATTCAAATATTGATTAACAAATTGTATTATTTATTCTATTGTTAAGTCTTCATATTCATTCCAATTGCAAATAGGCAATTTTTTTAATAGGGATAAATTGAATGACTAAATTCTACATTGGCTTAATTTTTTATTTTATCTTTACCCTTAGCAATTATGCATATTCAGATGTAGGGTTTAAGCAAATCTATTACGATAAACAAAGTAGCCGACCGTTGAATATAGCAATATGGTATAAAGCGAATAATCAACAAGATAGCGTAATGGTTGGCGATAATGCTATTTTTTATGGTTATAAAGTTCTATTCAATGCAACCCCTGTTTTAGATTATCGTAAGCATCCCTTAATTGTTCTCTCGCATGGTTATGGCGGCAGCCAGCAAAATTTAAGTTGGCTTGCCTATGAACTGGCCGAAAAGGGGTATATTGTCGCCGCACCAAATCATCCAGGTACAACTGCTTTTGATAAAGATATTCATCAATCTTCTAAATTATGGTTACGCCCACAAGATTTGAGTAGAACAATTGATTATTTGAAAGAAGATGAGACTTTAGCAAACTCGATTGATATGAATAATATATCAGCGATTGGGCATTCCCTTGGTGGTTGGACGGTAATTGCACTTGCTGGAGCAAAATTTGATACAGAGCTTTTTAAGCAAGACTGTACAATTCATTCCCATTTAAAAGCTTGTCAATTAGTGACTGAACTCGGCCTTGATAATCCAAAATTAAATCAAAGTTTATTCGATCCAAGAATAAAATCATTTATCTCTTTAGATGCAGGATTAGCCAGAGGTTTTACTTCGGAAAGTTTAAAAGATATTAGCATCCCTTCTTTAATTATTGGTGCAGGAATTGATGTAGGTGATATGGATGCAGAGCTTGAATCAGGCTATTTAATGCAGTTCCTGTCAAAATCACTATCTACTTATACGGTGATACCAGATGCGATGCATTTTAGTTTTATACAAGTTTGTAAACCACAGGCGATAGAAATATTAGAGCAAGAAGCTCAAGGCGAAGGTATTATTTGTAAGGATGGTGGGGAACGAACTCGAGCCGAGATTCATCGTGAAATAATTAAACAAATTACTACTTTTTTAGCTCAAATAAATTTAACCCCTTAACTCTTATAAAATTACTGCGGCTAGGCCGCAGTAATATTTTGTATTCTCTATAAGACTAATTATCATTAAAGATTTTGTAACACTTTTTCAACACTATCTTTGGCATCACCAAATAGCATATAACTATTTTCTTTGAAGAATAGTGGATTTTGAACGCCGGCATAACCGGTATTCATTGAACGTTTAGAAATGATAACCGTTTTAGCTTTCCAAACTTCAAGAACTGGCATACCTGCGATAGGGCTATTTGGATCTTCTTCCGCCGCTGGGTTAACCGTATCATTTGCACCAATGACCCATACAACATCCGTATCAGGGAAGTCGTCATTGATTTCGTCCATTTCAAGCACGATATCGTAAGGTACTTTAGCTTCGGCTAATAATACATTCATATGCCCCGGTAAACGCCCTGCTACAGGGTGAATACCAAATCTTACTTCAATACCCATAGCTCGTAGTTTTTCAGTAATGTTACTGACTGCACCTTGTGCTTGTGCAACCGCCATACCATAACCAGGAACAATAATAACTGAGCGTGCTTCTTTTAAAGTTTGTGCAACTTCAGCAGGTTGAATTTCACGGTATTCACCTTGTTCTTCTTCTGAAGAGCTTGATGAACTGCCATCACTACCAAAACCACCGGCAATTACGCTAATAAATGAGCGATTCATTGCTTTACACATAATGTAAGAAAGAATTGCGCCTGAAGAACCAACTAAAGCACCAGTTACAATGAGCAAATCATTACCTAACATAAATCCTGCCGCAGCGGCTGCCCATCCAGAATAGGAGTTAAGCATTGAAATAACAACTGGCATGTCTGCGCCACCAATTGATGCAACAAGATGGAAACCAAAGACTAATGCTATAAGTGTCATAATGAGTAAACAAAATAGCGCGCCAGCTCCTGTTTGCAGATTGACAAATGTAAACATAAGTATTACAGATACTACAATAGCAGCAAGGTTCCAATAGTGTTTATTTGGAATAGATAATGGTTTTGAACTAATACGACCATTTAGTTTGCCAAAAGCGACAATCGAACCAGAGAATGTAACCGCACCAATAAAAACACCAACAAATATTTCGACCAAATGAACGGTAATTTCACTCGATGAGAAGGTAAAAATATGTGAGTCTAAAAAGCTATTAAAACCAACTAGTACCGCAGCCATACCAACAAAACTATGAAGTAGTGCAACAAGTTCTGGCATTTGTGTCATTTCTACTTTTTTGGCTAAATATAAACCAATAGCCGCGCCAATAATCATCGCAATGATGACCCAATGTAATCCACCATTGATGCTAGCAATCGCGGCAACAAGTGCAATTGCCATACCGATCATACCATAGATATTACCCGATTTAGCAGATTCTTGATTGGAAAGACCACGTAGACTGAATATAAACAGTAAGGCAGCAATTACATAAGCTGCTTGAATAATTCCATTACTTAACATTATTGATACTCTCCTTTATTTGCCACGTTGGAACATTTTTAGCATTCTTTGGGTAACAAAGAATCCACCAAAAATATTGATACTAGCAATTAAAATAGCAACAAAGGCAATTGCCGTAGTTAAGCCATTATCATCACCGACTTGTAATATTGCACCAACTAAAATGATACCTGAAATCGCATTAGTTACTGACATGAGCGGTGTATGTAAAGAATGAGTTACATTCCATACTACGTAATAACCAACTACACATGATAGAGCAAATACGGTAAAGTGACCTAAAAAGCTTTCAGGAACAGAATTAGCCAACCAGAAGAAAGCAATGATTATTAACGCTAAAATGCCATATTTTTTGCGCGGATCCATTGGTTTAGGTTCAGGTTTAGCAACCGGCGCTGCAACTTTTTTCTGCGGCTGTGCTGATACTTGAATTGGTGGTGCAGGCCATGTTATTTCTTTATCTTTAACTACCGTTACGCCACGAATAACCACATCGTCAAAATTAATGTCGATGTTGCCATCTTTTTCTTTGGCAAGTAGCTTTAATAAGTTAACAATGTTAGTTCCATATAATTGTGATGCTTGGGCCGGCATGCGATTTGCCAAATCAGTATAGCCAACAATTTTTACATTGTTATCTGTTTCATAAACTTCACCTGGCTTAGTTAATTCACAGTTACCACCGGTTAAAGCCGCTAAATCAACAATAACGCTACCTGGTTTCATTGATTCAACCATCTCTTTCGAAATCAGTTTTGGTGCTGGTTTACCTGGAATTAATGCTGTAGTAATGATGATATCAACATCTTTAGCTTGTTCTGCAAATAATGCCATTTCAGCTTCAATAAAGGCAGCAGACATTTGTTTTGCATAACCATCTCCAGAGCCGGCTTCTTCTTCAAAGTCTAACTCTAAGAAGTCAGCGCCCATACTATTAATTTGTTCAGCAACTTCAGGGCGAGTATCAAAAGCTCGAACAATTGCACCAAGGCTTACCGCAGCGCCAATTGCTGCAAGACCAGCAACACCTGCACCAATGACTAATACTTTTGCTGGTGGCACTTTACCTGCGGCAGTGACTTGACCTGTAAAGAATCGACCAAATTGATTGGCAGCTTCAATCACAGAACGATAGCCAGCAATATTTGACATAGAACTTAGTGCATCTAATGATTGAGCACGAGAAATACGTGGCACACAATCCATCGCCATGACTGTAATATTTTTGGCTGCTAATTTTTCTAGTAGTTCTTTATGTTGGGCTGGATAAATATAACTGATAAGGGTTAAACCCTCTTTCATTAATGCGATTTCATCATCTGTTGGTGCATGAAATTTTAAAATCAAGTCATTTTGCCAAATGTCATGTGTGTTTTGAATTGTTGCTCCAGCATCAATAAATGCTTGATCTTCAAAGTGAGCAGCATGCCCTGCACCCTGTTCTACAGAGACTGTAAATCCAAGTTTTAACAGTTGTCCAACTGTTTGTGGAGTTGCTGCAACTCTAGCTTCATTGGCTAACCGCTCTTTTGGTATACCGATATGCATTTCGTTACATCCTTATGTTTAGTGTTTATTAATGATTTTCGATTTTAGCATAAATTAGCGGCAGTGCGAGTAAGGAATTTATTTTTTATCTACCAAGTCACATTATTATCATAACTAATAAGTAGCTTGTCGATTCTTTCTTAAATGGAGCAATAATCAATTTATTGTTTGCCGATTCATGGTTATTACCTACTGATTTAATTAATTATTTAAGTTTTGTTTTTATTTTCTAAATTATGATGTTTATCACTCTTTTTATCATCTAGCTCCGTTATACTGATCAAATAATACTCAAAGAATAAGTCTATTTTTTCGAAAAAATATAAAGTTATTCTGGGATATTTAGATGAACATAAATCTAAAAAAATTTATTTTATTTCAACTGGTTGCAATGAGCTATAAATAGTAAAGATAAAATGCTAAAAGCAAAAAGAAAGTTATAGAGAAATATCGGTATTTTGTGTTATGTGAATTGTGAATATTGTTATCGCTACACAACTAACTAGAGTGAATATATAAAAGTATAAGTAAAAAAGTATTAATAATTTAGTCAAAACTTAATTGGATTTGATAACTTGATGTAACGAGAACTATTTAGTTAGCGTCCTGATTATTTGCTATCAAGTATGAATTTTTTTGCTTTATCTCATTACGGTAATAAAGCGACCAAAGATACTTTAATTAACTTTGGTAAAGATAATAATCAAATTAAGTGGTTTATTTAATCAAGGATTGATAAAAAATTGTAATGTTAGAAACGAACTTAAAAAAATCTGATATCTTATTAGCGCAACTTGCAAAATCTAGTGATGCTGTTTTTAATGTAATAAAATTAGCTAAAGCTTTAGGCATTGAAGTCATTGTTAATCCTATTGCTTATTTTAACAAGATGATACAACTATTACTTTATATTAATAAAATTACATCTAATAAAATTCAAACAAGTTTAATGTTTGGCATTAACGTAAATAGTTTTGATACGATCAAACTAATTGTTAGTAAAATTCATTCCTTTGATATTCAAACCATTATCACCCTATTCAATAGTAATGGTCCTCTCGCTTTTTATGTTAAAAATTATAGATATATTCAAATTTCTGGATTTGCCTTATTTAGCATGTTCGAAATGGCCAACAATTTTATTTACGCTTTAAGTTTATCACAAGCTGACGGAAAGTTTTTTTACCCGATAGCCGATGGTGCTGTTGCATTTTTAGTGGTTGAACGTGAAGGAACATCAACTATGTCATCTTGTCAAAATGTACTTGATAGAATGGCGAATTAAAAATTTACTAGAGGAAAACGCTTAATGACAAATCAACCTAAAAAAATCATTCTTGATTGTGATCCAGGTCATGATGACGCTATTGCCATTTTATTGGCGCATGGTAATCCTAATATTGAATTATTAGCGGTAACAACTGTAGTTGGGAATCAAACATTAGAAAAAGTGACCCGTAATGCTTTATCAGTTGCCCGTATTGCTAACATAACTAATATTCCTTTTGCCGCTGGTGCTGTTCGACCACTAGTGAGGAATGTTGAAATTGCACCAGATATTCATGGTGATTCAGGTTTGGATGGTCCTGTATTACCCGAACCCGCTATTCAATTGGATTCTAGGCATGCTATTGATTTAATTATCGATACAATTATGTCTCATCCACCCAAAACTATTACCTTGGTCCCAACTGGTGGCTTAACTAATATTGCGATGGCTGCACGCAAAGAACCCAAAATTGTCGAAAGAGTCAAAGAAGTGGTTTTAATGGGCGGCGGCTATCATGTAGGTAACTGGAGTGCAGTGGCTGAATTTAATATAAAAATCGATCCAGAAGCCGCCCATATAGTATTTAATGAAAAATGGCCTGTGACTATGGTGGGATTAGATTTAACTCATCAAGCTCTCGCAACGCCTGAAGTAATTGAAAAAATCTCAGCAATCAAAACAAAACCAGCAACATTTGTACTTGAAATGCTTGAATTCTTTGGAAAAATGTATAAGCAAGCACAAGGTTTTACTTATCCACCAGTACATGACCCTTGTGCTGTAGCTTATGTTATTAATCCGGATTTAATTAAAACTCGACGAGTTCCTGTTGATATAGAGCTTACAGGAACATTAACTTTAGGTATGACCGTTGCTGATTTTCGTTTTCCAGTCGATGAAACTTGCCATACACAAGTGGCAACAAAACTTGATCATGCAGGTTTTTGGGATTTAATCGTTGATGCATTAAAGCGAATTGGTGAGGTAAATGTATGATTGCACAAAGCAACGATAAAAAAAGTATTTTAACATTAATGATTGCGTTACTTGCAGCTTGTGTTGCTTTTCAGCTCAATGCAAGTATGTTAAGCCCTGTATTAGTGACTATAGCCAAAGAATTAGGCACCAATGATGCAGCTGTTGGATTTTCACAAACTGCTTTTTTTACTGCGGCAGCGCTGTTTTCACTCTTTCTTCCGCGCTTGAGCGATATCAAAGGTCGTAAAAAAGTATTAACGGTTATGTTATTGATTATGACAATAGGAACAATATTAGCTGCTGTTGCACCTAATATTGAAGTTTTATATGCAGCGCGCATTATTCAAGGCGTATCTGGTCCTGTTGTTCCACTTTGCTTACTTATGCTTAGTTACGAAGTAAAAGATGTCAAACAATATGGCATGTTAATGGGTATTATCACCGCAGTGAATGGTGGTATTGCTGGTGTCGATGCGATAGCAGGTGGCTTACTTGCTACTTATTGGGGCTTTCGTTCTGTATTTTGGGTAATTGCTGTGGTAGCCGCTATTTCAACTTATCTAGTCTTTCGTTTTGCTCCTGAATCTAAGCCTTCAGCAGGAACTAAAATGGATTGGTTAGGGGTTATATTAATAGTCTTAACGCTTGCTGCATTATTATTGGCACTGAATGAAGCAGGTAATTTGGCTAATGCAAATTGGTTAATTGTTACTGGCTTAACCGTATTTGCCATTGTTTGTTTTATTGTATTTTGGAATGTCGAAAAACGAAATAAACAACCTTTGGTGACAACAACACATCTGAAAAAACGTGCTACTTGGGCTTTATTGTTAACAACCACCTTAACTATGACAGGTATTTTTGCCATAGTAAATGGTTTAGTTATGTCACTTGCGCAAAATCACGATATAGGATTTGGTTTAAATCCTGATTGGGCGTCATTAATTTTGCTGACACCTTATGCTTTAATTGGTTGGTTTGTTGGACCATTTTCTGGTCGCTTAGCACCAACGATTGGATATAACAATGTCCTCAAATTGGGTTTGATTGGTTGTATTGTTGGTATCTTAGTGATCTTATTTTATGGTGTGCATTCCTTACCTATCTTATCAATCGGTGTAATTGCACTGGGCGTCTTTTACGCAGGAATGGCCAATATTATCTTAAATGGTTTAGGTGTTGTCTTATCACCTGCCGATAATCAAGGATTTTTACCTGGAATGAATGCCGGTGCGTTTAACTTAGGTGCAGGATTAAGTTTTGCGTTATTACCCGCAGTTCAAATGATAAATGGTAATACGATGACGGGGTATTTTAATGGTATTTTAGTAGGATTAGTGATTACTATTTTAGCGTTATTTAGTAGTTTCTTAATTCCTCGACCAATCAATGCAGAAGTAACGCAGTAATTAAAAAACGGGATAACCCATCCCGTTTTTACTCTTTCAAAAATACCACAATCAAATTCAACTTTATTAGTCTTGTTCTGTGCATAAGTGTAGGCACTAAGCTGTTAAAAATTTGTCTTGAGTGGCTAAATGTTTTTTCAAATTGAAAACTAGTTACAGCAACAATGATATTTAACACTCAATTAAATAGCGCGATTATGACTTGTTCTTTATCATTTGATTATTTGCTTTATCTACATTATTCACAATATCAATAATAGTAAGCATGTTGTTGATTAGATTATTCTCTTTTAAAACTATAATAAAAAAGCATTGGTAGATTTTAATTTTGGGGAATGGATAGTTCAGCTATTGGTCATGCTATATCTTAGGCGATTTTAGGTTTATTTATTGACACGTGGTAAACAACAGGCTTACCTTGCGTGTCCTCAATTCAATATCCACAATTAAACCTAACTGCTACAACAAGCAGCTGTATTATCAACACGCCAATTATCACAAAATTAACGTGCAGGCATTACGAGATCAACAATCCTAGCTAATCATGATAGTAATGACTGAACTGTCAGAGACTATTTAGTTTATCACCACTATCCAAATGGCTTTCACTTAAAACTCCTTGGTGTTGAACAACACGGTGCGTTGTATCGATTTCGTTTGCAGAAACGGCTTTTGATACAACATATGCAATAAATCCAGCTAACAGTATGTATAATAGACTTTTCATTTGTTTTCTCCCTTATAAAAAGATAACCATTATTATTAATATAACTATAAGTCAAGAAAATGGTACAATAATTAAACAATTAATTCCATAACATATCAAGATCATTTAAGATTAAAATTTAATCATGATAATTATTTTTTTGTTGTCGTTGATCTTTTCAACGACAACAAATAGGATTAATCGAAAATAAAAAAAGAAAATCTCAATTATTATATGTATTTTTAATTAAATTGACTTTGTTGCTTTTTAATTAAGTTAAATGATAAATCTCAAACTTAGTTATTTTTAACTACTACAAATTGTTATATAATCGATAATATTTTGTCTTTAGCACAATATATTGTGTTTCTCATATTATTTCTAAGATACGTTTAAAAATTTAGTGTCTTTAATTAAGGAACCGCTATGATGGATTTTTCCCAATCAGTGCCAGAATTGGTCTCTTGGGCAAAAAAGAATGATTTTTCAATTAATTTGCCGGTAGAACGGCTTGCATTTTTATTGGCGATTGCCGTATTAAACAGCGAGCGTTTTGATGGTGAAATGACCGAATCTGAATTAATTGATGCTTTCAGGCATGTTTCACAAATTTTTGAACAGAGTGAAGATACCATCACTGTTCGAGCAAATAATGCCATTAATGACCTAGTGCGTCAGCGGCTAATTACGCGTTTTGCTAGCGAAATGACTGATGGATATTCTATTTATCGTTTGACACCGTTAGGTATTGGTATTTCTGATTACTATATTCGCCAGCGGGAGTTTTCAACGTTACGTTTGTCTATCCAATTATCCATTGTTGCTCAAGAGTTAAAACGAGCCGCTGATGCAGCATTGGAAGGAGGGGATGACTTACACTGGCATCGAAATGTGTTTGCTCCACTAAAATATTCAGTTGCTGAAATATTTGATAGTATTGATATTACTCAACGTGTGATGGATGAGCAGCAAGCCGATGTAAAACAAAATATTTCGGCATTATTAAGTCAAGACTGGCAAGCTGCCATTACCAGTTGTGAAGGGTTATTAACCGAAACTTCGCAAACCTTACGAGAGTTGCAAGATACGCTGGCCGCAGCGGGTGATAAGCTTCAAGCAAGTCTATTGTTAATTCAAGATGCGACGTTAGCTAATCCCGATTTAGATAAAATTAATAACGTGGTAATCGATCTACAAGGTAAACTAGATCGTATTATTGGTTGGGGGCAAAAAGCGATAGATCTTTGGATAGGTTATGACCGACATGTTCATAAATTTATCCGTACAGCAATTGATTTAGATAAAAATCGTGTATTTTCTCAACGATTACGTAAATCGATTCAGAGCTATTTTGATTTACCTTGGTCCCTGACTTTTGCTAATGCCGACCGTCTACTTGATATGCGTGATGAAGAACTTGCTTTACATGAAGCTGAAGTCACAGGTGAATTACCATCAGAACTTGAATATGAAATGATTGAAGAACTTCAAGAACATATTATTGCGCATATTGAACAAAATTTATTGGTTTTTAAACAACAAAATAAACCACTTGATATAAGTGTTGCCATTCGTAGCTATTTAGCACAGTTCCCACGCGAACAACATTTTGATATTGCAAGATTATTTATCGATCAAGCTATTCGTCTAGGTATTGCCGAAGATGATTTGCTCGGTATCCCTGCCGAATGGAAACCTATCAACGATTATGGAGCTAAGGTACAAGCACATGTCATCAACAGATATTAAAGAATTAGAACAAACCGCTCATCATATTGATGAGGTTATCGGACGTATTGCAGCGAGCTCTCAAGCGTCAATCGATAAATACATGCCGGTAAAATTAGCTCAAGCAATTGCTAATCCTATTTTTCCTGAATTGGATAGTTTGCTTCGTTCTGGGCGTCATATAGGTATTGATGAACTCGATCAACATGCTTTTTTAATGGATTTTCAACTTGAGCTTGAACAATTTTATCAACGCTATAATGTTGAGCTAATACGCGCACCGGAAGGGTTTTTCTACCTTCGCCCTCGATCAACAACATTAATTCCTCGTTCTGTTCTATCGGAGTTAGATATGCTTGTTGGTAAAGTGCTTTGTTACCTCTATTTAAGTCCTGAACGGCTAGCTCACGAAGGTATTTTTACCTTACAAGAGTTGTTTGATGAACTGGTGTCTTTAGCTGATGAAAGCAAACTATTAAAGTTGGTCAACCAGCGTTCAACTGGGTCTGATTTAGATCGGCAAAAACTCTTTGATAAAGTTAAAACGGCCCTAAATCGTCTGCGCAGATTAGGTATGATCTTTTTTATTGTCGGTAATGACAGCAGCCGTTTTCGAATTAATGAATCTATTTTCCGTTTTGGCGCTGACGTGCGCAGTAGTGACGATGCCCAAGAAGCACAATTACGCCTAATTCGGGATGGTGAAGCGATCAAAATTGAATCGTCACTTATCTTAGATGATAATAATGAAGAACAAGATGATGAAGTTAACGAGGAGATTGAATAATTATGATTGAACACGGAAAATTTCACTCCTTAACCTTAATCAACTGGAACGGTTTTTTTGCCAGAACATTTGAGTTAGATCAACTTGTCACCACACTTTCTGGGGGGAATGGGGCAGGTAAATCAACCACCATGGCGGCTTTTGTTACTGCATTGATTCCAGATTTAACCTTATTACATTTTCGTAACACTACCGAAGCTGGTGCAACTTCTGGTTCTCGAGATAAAGGTTTACATGGTAAATTAAAACCTGGTGTTTGTTATTCGATGCTTGATGTGATCAATTCACGTCATCAACGGATTATATGTGGTGTTCGATTACAGCAAGTTGCGGGTCGTGATAAAAAAGTCGATATTAAACCTTTTCTAATACAAGGTTTACCTGTTGAAATCAAACCAACAGAATTAGTGACAGAAAGGGTAAACGACAAACAAGCACGAATTTTATCACTGCCTGAATTAAAAGATAAAATTGAATCAATAGAGGGCGTGATTTTTAAACAATTTAACTCTATTACTGATTATCACTCAGTGATGTTTGATTTTGGTATATTACCAAAACGATTACGTACCTCATCTGATCGTAGTAAGTATTACCGATTAATTGAAGCGTCACTTTATGGTGGGATTTCAAGTGCCATTACTCGTTCATTGCGTGATTACTTATTACCTGAAAACAGTGGTGTACGTAAAGCTTTTCAGGATATGGAGGCGGCACTACGTGAAAATCGCATGACATTAGAAGCGATTCGCGTTACGCAATCTGATCGCGATCTATTTAAACACCTCATTACTGAATCAACTAATTATGTGGCAGCGGATTATATGCGCCATGCTAATGAGCGCCGTGTTCATATTGAATCGGTACTTGGTTTGCGTCGAGATATGTTTAAAACGCAAGATTTGTTAATCAGTCATCAATATCGTCAAGTTGAAATGGCAAAAGAGCTCAAAGAGTTTCAAGAAGCCCAAAATGACCTAGAAACTGATTTACAAGCGGCAAATGACCATCTTAATCTAGCGCAAACAGCTTTACGCCAACAAGAAAAAATTGATCGCTATCAAGCGGACTTAGATGATCTTAATCTAAAACTTGAAGAACAAAATGAAGTTGTTATTGAAGCGAATGAACAGTACCAAAGCTACCGTGATCAGGCTGAACAAACTGAACAAGAAGTTGATGAAATAAAAACGCAATTAGCTGATTATCAACAAGCTCTTGATGTGCAGCAAACACGGGCAATTCAGTATCAACAAGCTTTGCAAGCGTTAAAAAATGCACAGTCTTTATGCCATTTACCAAAATTGGGGATCAGTAATATCGAAAATCACTTTGACGTTTTTTCTGAAAAACAAAAAGAGATTACCGAGCAAGTTTTAGAACTTGAGCAAAGATTAAGTGTTTCTGATGCCGCGATTAATCAGTTTGATCGTGCTTATCAACTTGTAATAAAACTGGTTGGCGATGTTGTTCGTAGTGAAGCATTTACTGCTGCTAAAGAAGCACTAAGACAATGGCCTTCACAATGTTATCAAGCTGAACAAGCTGAACATTTACAATTACAACTTGATGAGCTTGAACAACGCTTTTTTGAACAAAAAGAAGCAGAATCACTATTAAACCAATTTTGCAAACGTATTGGTCGACATGTTAATTATGATGAACTTGATGAACTAAAACAGGAACTTGAAGTTCAGTTAGATGAAAATGCGGAACTTGCTAATCAATCTAGTGAAAAACGCATTGAATTTAGACAAGAACTTGAACAAATTCAATCTAAAATAGCGGATTATCGACAAAAAGCACCAATGTGGATAAAAGCACAAGATGCTTTAATTGCCTTACAAGAACAAACCGGACAAAGTTTTACCCACAGTCAAGCTGTCACGCAACATATGCAGCAGCTGCTTGAGCAAGAACGAACATTGGTTACAGAGCGCGATCAGATAACCTTTAAACGAACTCAATTAGATAAACAAATAGAACAACTCAATCAACCTAGTGGTGTTGATGACGGTCGTTTATCGGCATTAGCTGAGCGATTTAATGGTGTACTTCTTTCTGAAATTTATGAAGATGTGACTATTGAAGATGCGCCTTATTTCTCGGCATTATATGGTCCTTCAAGACAAGCGATTGTGGTACCAGACTTGTCGTTAGTCAAAACGCAGCTTGAAAATCTTACAGCTAGCGAAGAAGACTACCCTGAAGATATCTATTTTATTGAAGGCGATCCTTCTTCATTTGACGACAGTGTATTTGATTGTGAAGAGATGAATAAAGCGGTATTGGTTAAAACTGGTGATCGTCAATGGCGCTTTTCCAGTTTTCCAACAGTACCATTATTTGGCCGAGCTGCTCGTGAAGTTCATCTGGAAAAATTATCGGCAGAGCGTGATGAACTTCATGAACGTTATGCCACTATCTCGTTTGATTTACAAAAATTACAACGTATAGAACAAAATGTGGGTCAATTTATTGGTGAATATTTATCCGTTGCCTTTGATATTGATCCAGAAGCAGAAGCACAAAAATTATCAACAAGACGCAACGAGATTGAGCGTCAATTATCCTCTCAAGAAGCGATAGATAAGCAGAATCAACAACAAGTAGCTAATTGCAAAGAGCAGTTAGCAACGGTTAATCGTCTAGTTGCGCAAATGCATTTATTAGCTGACGAAGATTTAGCGGATCGGGTTGATGATTTACGTGAACAAGTTGCCGAAGCACAAGATGCTGCACAATATGTTGGTCGCAATCGTCACACTGTTTCTGAGCTTGAGCCTATTGTGGCCGTTTTACAAAGTGACCCAGAACAGAACGAAGCGTTACGTGAGCAATATAATACCGTTAAGTCGCAACAACAGACTATTCGTCAACAAGTGTTTGCACTTACTGAAGTTATGCAACGCCGAGCCCATTTTAGTTATGAAGATTCAGCCGGCATGTTAAATGAAAATGCCGATTTGAACGAAAAGTTACGTGCTCGTTTAGACGTTGTAGAAGCACAGCGAACCGATGCTCGTCGTCAAATGCAGCAGTATCAAGATAAGTATAATCAATACAATCAAACATTAGCTTCATTAAAAAGTGCATTTGAAACTAAACGTGACATGCTTAATGAACTGCATAAAGAGATTGAACAAATTGGTGTTAAAGCTGATGCCATCACGGAAGAGAGGGCTAGGGTACGTCGTGATGAGATCCATCAAAAATTAAACAGCAACCGTCAGCACTGTAGTTCGCTCGAGAAACAACTGATTATGTGTGAAAGCGAAATGACGCAAATGCAAAAACGTTTAGCTCAAACACTCCGTGATTATAAACAATTACGTGAACAGGTTGTTGAAGCCAAAGCTGGTTGGTGTTTAGTTTTACGGCTCGTCAAAGAAAATAGCGTTGAACGACGATTACATCGTCGAGAATTAGCTTATTTAAGTGCTGATGAACTGCGCTCAATGTCAGATAAGGCGCTAGGTTCACTACGTTTGGCTGTGAATGATAATGAACATTTACGTGATGTATTACGATTATCTGAAGATCCAAAACGTCCGGAACGTAAAATTCAATTTTATATTGCGGTTTATAAACATCTTCGTGAACGAATTCGTCAAGATATCGTCAAAACAGATGATCCAATTGAAGCAATTGAGCAAATGGAAATTGAATTATCACGTTTAACTGAAGAATTAACCTCGCGTGAGCAACAATTAGCGATAAGTTCGAAAAGTGTGGCAAACATTATTCGAAAAACTATACAGCGTGAACAAAATCGTATTCGTATGCTTAACCAAGGTCTACAGGCTGTGGCATTTGGACAAGTTAACGGTGTACGCTTGAATGTTACCATTCGTGAAGCTCACTCATCATTATTAGCTGCATTAGCCGATGATCAAAATGAGCATCAAGATCTGTTTAGCAATAATCGTATTACCTTCTCAGAAGCGTTAGCTAAACTTTATCAACGTTTGAATCCACATATTGATATGGGGCAACGAACTGCACAAAATATTGGGGAAGAGCTGTTAGATTATCGAAACTATCTCGAGCTGGATGTTGAAGTTAATCGTGGTGCTGATGGTTGGTTACGCGCGGAAAGTGGCGCATTATCAACTGGTGAAGCAATTGGTACTGGTATGTCAATCCTCTTGATGGTCATTCAAAGTTGGGAAGAAGAATCAAAACGTTTACGTAATAAAGATATTTTACCATGTCGCTTATTATTCTTAGACGAAGCTGCCCGATTGGATGCTAAATCAATTGCCACATTATTTGAGCTGTGTGAACGACTCGAAATGCAGTTGATTATTGCAGCACCAGAAAATATCAGCCCAGAAAAAGGGACTACTTATAAACTGGTGCGTAAAGTAATGAATAACCAAGAACATGTACATGTGGTTGGTTTAAAAGGTTTTGCGTAACTATTTTTTAAGGTTAACATCTTCGTCGATTTTAATCGACGAAGATGTTATTTCTAATTTTCTATTTGTTAATTAACAAGTAATAAATCCTTGTCAATATCTAGCATTTTAAAAAGTGTTCTACTCTTATTTTTGGATAACTGATATTTAATCAGTGATAATTAACTTTTTTCTTTGTTTTTTAACAAAGTTAATGCTAAATCATAGCTTGATAGATATGATAATTTTCAATATCAAAGCAGACAATATTCACTTTTGTGATTATTGAATATTGCATTAAACACTGATTTATTGTTGATAATGCTATTTGTGCTGCTTTTGGTTTAGGAAAGCGATAAATACCAGTACTAATATTAGGAAAAGATATACAGGTAATTGGATACTGAGATGCCAACTTAAAACTATTTAGATAAGCTTGTTTTAATAATTCTTCTTCATTATTTTTACCTCCATTCCAGCATGGACCAACGGTATGTATAACATATTTAGCTGGAAGGTTACCAGCCGTTGTGATAACGGCCTCACCAACTTTACAACCGCCTTGTTTTTCTCTGATTTTTATACATTCTTCAAGGATGGTTTTACCGCCAGCTCGGTGTATTGCTCCATCTACGCCACCCCCACCTAGCAATGAGGTATTAGCAGCATTAACAATAGCATCTGTCGAAATTTTAGTAATGTCAGCTTGCAGTAATTCAATTTTATTCTTCACGGTATGAACGCCAATTCTGATTTTTCACATAGGTAGATTCTTAAATTTTAGAGTTTGAGATTTACACTTATCTGTCAACAAGTAATATCTATCAATCGCTATAACTTCTAAAACATGAATGAAATTTGATATTGCTATTTGAACTTTATGGTATTTTATATAGAAAATTTTGCCTTGCTATTCTAAAGCAGCAAGGCACCTTATGTTAATCAGGGATTAATTGATTATTTGTCAGCTATTTTGTTTAAAGCCAATGGCAAAAATTCATTTAATTGACTTTCTACTTTGATATAAGCTTCTAAAGGTTTTTGATAGGGATCAGAAAGATCTTCATTTTTACCTGTAGAAAACTCAGATAATGTGAAGACTTTACCTTTTGCTTGTGGATATTGTTCTAAAATTTTTGCTTTATGTTTTTGTGTCATAGTCAGCAAATATTCTGATTTATCAATATCCTCTTTTGTTAATTGTGTTGCTTTATGTGATGAGATATCAATACCATGTTGTTTTAATACCGTCACTGTCCCTTGTTCTGGTGCGGTTTCTTTAGGATCAACATTCACACCTCTTGATTGCACGATAATATTTAGATTATGTTTTTTTACATAATCATTTGCCAAGGCTTCAGCCATTGGACTACGCCCCGTATTACCAGTACAAACAAATGTAACAATATGATCTAATGCAAAGCAAGAACTACTAAAAAATACAAATAAACAAACTAAAAATTTTTTTAACATAGACATTCTATTTCCTTTATCCTTTATCAATGGCTTATTACAATTTTAAGCAAATTTTATACTAAATAACATTAAATACAATGTTTATCATAGTGTTATAACTCATTAGCTTTCGATTTATCAAATAACAATATAATAAAAAAACAATAAGCCGATTATGTTTACCTGTTGTTGTTTTGTTTAACTAAATACAAAATATTATTTATGGCGGTTTTAGCTTGTTGGCTGTTTTTCCAACAAGTTGATCCTGTTAATAATGCGCCTTTGCTTAGAATTTCATCTAAAGTGGCGTGGCGTAATTTATCAAAAGAATCAAGTTCCATTTGTTCAAGTCTGTCAATAATTTTGCTACCCACAAATTTTAGCTGTAACAATTGTTGTCGCTCTGTTTCTGAAAAAGCCATATCATTCCTATTTGGATTACATTGATATTAATTTTAAGTTACATTTAAACTTGTTCGCTTAACTTTTTCCACTTTCTGATTTTGGTTCGAAATGATTTAAACGGTGCCACAGAATTAATATGAATAAAGTGCGCTACGGTCCAAGATTCTGGGAAAGGTTTAGTCCAATTACGTCTGTCTTTAATAAATAACGTATCATCATCCAAAGATTCAATCCAATTATTCCAGATAGCAAGTTTCTCGTTAAATAATGTAATCAGTTCTTGTAATGAATAATCCTGATAAATCTTATAAAAGTGTTGATATAATGTGCCTAACTGATTCCATTTGTAGCCTTCTGCTGGTAATGTTGGGGTTTGTCCTGCAAGTTCATCATCATCCCAAGACTTAACAAGATCCAACCATCCTAACTGATAAGCAATCATTTGCGCAGGAGTACGATCGACACCATGAATTAACTGATCTTTTTGAGATTCTGTTAACGTATCAAATTCTTCAATAAACAATTTAGCTGTTTTGTTTATTTCATTCAATAACTGTTGTTTACTGGTATAAGCCATAGGCAAACTATCCTTATTTCTCTTTATTTTTAAATTGCTTTAATTCTTCATCAATAAAATAACGAACCAAATTAGCATATAACGCTTTAATAATATCGCCATTTAGTCCTAACTCATTGGCCCAAAGCTTTCGTTGCTCAAGCATAGTGTCAACACGGGCTTTGGCTTGTACAGCACTAGCACTTTTTTTAAATTCACTAGCAGCTTTAACATATTCAAAGCGAGCTGCAAATAGCTTAATAACAGTGTAATCAATCTGATCTATCTCTGAACGAATATCGTCCATATTACAGCATTGTTTGGGTGTTAACTTAGGATTATATTGCATGATATTTATCTTGTTAAAAATTAATCAATGACTATCCTAACATTATGCTGTTTTATATAAAACTATTAATCATAATTTTTAATTTTGAATTATATCTTTGTAGCTTTTTGGGGGGATTATTTTTACTATAACTCGTTTTAACTCGTAAATATCTATTCCACTGTCAAACAATGAGTAATTTTTATCGCTAGGCTTGCTTTGGTGTGGCTATCTGTCAAAGGGTGGTTTGAATAGCCACTTTTCACCTTTGGGGGTATCTAATTATAAAGGTACTTTATCCTACCCCAAGATATACTCCCATTATTTTGGTTGTAAATGTGTCCTACTAATGCTTACGAAATAGTAAAATAGGCTTTAAGCCTTGTTTCTACTAGTTTTGATGTGATTTAAAGGATTTTAAAGAATGTTACTGATTATTGAATTGGTGCCGTGGGCGGGACTTGAACCCGCATGCCCTTAGAGCACTACCCCCTCAAGATAGCGTGTCTACCAATTTCACCACCACGGCGCCGTTTTTATTCTGGAATATCTGATGTTGGGTTCTTATTCTCAGATTTGATAACAGGATCTACTGTCGGTGCTTGACCTGTAGTTTGTTGCGTGGTTACAGGAGCATTATCTTCAATATTATTGAACTCACCACTAGAAGTGATATGGCTGCGACTGCCCAAATTAGACAAAATAATACTTAGTATAAAAAATAAAACACCGAGTAACGTTGTTGTGCGAGTTAAAAAATTACCGCTTCCAGATGAGCCAAACAAAGTTGCAGATGCACCAGCACCAAAAGACGAACCCATATCGGCGCCTTTTCCTCGCTGGATTAAAACTAAAACGATGATCGCAACTGCGATAATCAAATAACTGATAATCAAAAGTTCGTACATTTCAACCTGTCAATTTTTATGTGTTATACAACAGAATTTAATTTTGCGAAATATTAGCGAAAGACTCGCCAACAAGCAAGTAAAATTTAAGTTATTGTTGGTATAATTTAAGATTTAAGTGTTTAAATCGATGACTACTAATATTTTTTAGCGTTGGTATTAAAATTAATAAAAATCTTTTTTTACTAAAAATTTAAATTAATCTTTATATTTTTTATATAATCAATACAGTAAACAGTTTTCAAAACAATTTTATATTATTGGCTAAGTCTAATTTAATGATATTGCCGACCGTTTAAATTGATATCGCGATATTCGGTTGTGTGTTTTTTGTGAAAATCAGTATAATAGACGCCATTTTTATTTATAGTCCATGCTCGTTTTATGAAATTTATTGTTAAGCTTTTCCCTGAAATTACCATCAAAAGTGATTCTGTACGTTTACGTTTTATTAAAATATTAACCAGTAATATTCGTAATATTCTTAAAAATCATATTAAAGACGTGGCGGTTATTCGTCACTGGGATTATATTGAAGTTCGCCCAAAAATAGTCGATAGTGAAAGTCAAATTTTAGAATACCTAATGCGTATCCCTGGTATTCATCATATCTTAGCGGTTGAAGAGCTTACTTATGTTGACGTTCATGACATCTATGAAAAAGCATTAAATTACTATGCTCCTCTTATTGAAAATAAAACGTTTTGTGTTCGAGTTAAACGTCGAGGAAAACATGATTTTACTTCAATTGATGTAGAGCGTTATGTCGGTGGAGGATTAAATCAATATGTTGAATCAGCCAAAGTGAAATTAAATCGCCCTGATATTACCGTTAATTTAGAAATTGATAAAGATAAGTTGCTGCTTGTTAAAGGTCGATATGATGGTATTGGTGGTTTTCCAACAGGAACTCAAGAAGATGTCTTATCACTTATTTCGGGGGGATTTGATTCAGGTGTTTCCAGTTATATGTTAATTAGGCGTGGCTGTAGAGTACATTATTGCTTTTTCAATCTAGGGGGAAAAACTCACGAAATTGGTGTTAAACAGATGGCTCACTATTTATGGGAACGGTTTGGTTCATCTCATAAAGTTCGTTTTATTGCCATTGATTTTTCTAACGTTGTGGGTGAAATTCTAGAAAAAATTGATGATGGTCAAATGGGCGTTATCTTAAAAAGAATGATGATTCGTGCCGCAGCAAAAATAGCTCAGCGTTATAACGTTGAAGCGCTTGTTACCGGCGAAGCGTTAGGGCAAGTATCAAGTCAAACATTAACAAACTTACGTTTAATTGATAATGTTAGTGATACATTGGTTTTACGTCCGCTAATCACGCATGATAAAGAAACCATTATCAATCTTGCTCGTCAGATTGGCACAGAAGATATTGCTAAAACCATGCCAGAGTTTTGTGGTGTGATTTCGAAAAGTCCAACAGTAAAAGCCGTAAAAGAGAAAATTGAAGCAGAAGAGCTAAATTTCGATTTTTCAATACTTGATAAGGCTGTTGAACAAGCTGAAAATATCGATATCCGTGAAATAGCCAAACAATCAGATACTTCAATTGAGCGAGTTGAGACCGTTTCTACCTTGCATAATAATCATGTTGTTATTGATATTCGTTCATCTGAAGAGCAAGAAGACAATCCTTTACAGTTAGCCGATGTTGAAATTAAGTTGATACCTTTTTATAAGTTGGCAACGCAATTCGGTGATTTGGATCAGAGCAAACAATATTTGCTTTATTGTGCAAGGGGTGTAATGAGCAAATTACAAGCACTGTACTTAATTGAACAAGGTTTTCATAATGTAAAGGTGTTAAATTATGCAAATTAACAATTATTTACCATATTGTTAACCAGACTATCATTTTTTGCATATATAATAATTGAGTGAAAATACAAATTTTATATTTAATCAAAAAAATAAATGCGATAAATGAATAAAAGAGGATTGCAATGAGTAAATTGCTTGTAGTTGATGATGACCCAGAAATTGCCTCATTACTATGCGAACTACTAGAATTAGAAGGTTTTCAAGTTGAAACGGCAAATAATGGTAAAGAAGCTTTAGAGAAATTTGATACAACTTTTGATCTGATTCTACTTGATATAATGATGCCAGAAATGAATGGGCTTAATGTATTATCCCAACTTAGAAGCAAGTGTACTGTTCCTGTTATATTTTTAACAGCAAAAGACGATGAAATGGATAAAATTATTGGTCTTGAACTGGGTGCCGATGATTATATTTTAAAGCCGTTCAATGATAGGGAACTTATTGCAAGAATAAACGCATTATTACGAAGAACGCGCTGGGATAATATTGCAAATGATGACAGTAATTTACCTTTACAATATACTGTTGATAAACTTACGGTAAATCGTAAACAGCAATCAGCCTATTATGATGATCAATATATCGATTTAACGGGTACAGAGTTTCAAGTTTTACTTAAGCTTCTTGAGAATGGTGGTAAGATAATATCACGAGATACACTGAGCGAAACCGTGTTAGGTAAAGAATTTATTCCACTCGCACGTTCGATTGATGTACATGTATCTAATTTGCGTAAAAAACTTCCACCACGTAGTGATGGATTGCCTTGGATCAAAACGCTACGTTCAAAAGGATATTTATTTATTATTGATAGTCACGATGATTTGTTACAAAATTGACGTAATATTTTAACTTAGGTGTGGTGGTATGTGGATTTTTGATCGTTTAACTATTCGGATATTCACTATCTTCCTACTTACTATCGCATTTTTTTTGGCACTTATTGTATTATTGCCGAGTTTAGATTCGAGAAATTTGACTTATTTATCAAATAGAGAAAAAGAATCAGGTAATATACTTGCTAATCAAATTGAACAAGAGTTTACTCATATCCCTAAGGATAGTTTTCGTTGGTGGATGCGTTTTATTGTTGTGATGGATAATTATCAAAAGCCTGGGCAATTTTTATTTATTCTTACACCTAATGATCAATTTATTACTGCTGATACTAAAAATATTGATTTAGTTAAAAACTTTAGTGAAATATCGCATAATATTGCAGATCCGGCTAAAAAAATTTATGACTCACAAGAAATCATTGGCCCTTTTTTGATTAACTATGCCAATGATCAATATCGATTGTATGTTTTACAACCTTCCTCGGATGCTCAGTCACAATTTGTTAATCTGATTTTTGATCATCCTCTTTTGTTATTAACTCTCATGATGTTAATAAGTTCGCCATTTTTACTATGGCTATCTTGGAGTATTGCAAAACCAGCGAGACGATTAAAGCAAGCAGCAGACGAAGTTGCCAAAGGAAACTTGCAACAATGGCCAGAACTTGAAACGATTGGTTCTTCGGAATATAAAGCAACAGGTGCAAGTTTTAACCATATGTTAAGAGAGTTAAAACGAATGCAGGAATTACAGCAGCGTTTGTTTTCCGATATTTCTCATGAATTACGTACACCATTAACTCGATTACAGCTAGCTGTTTCTTTATTACGTCGTAAACAAGGTGAAAGTAATGAAGTAAATCGAATTAATAATGAAGCGATTAAACTTGATGCAATGATTGGTGATTTATTATCTTTATCAAGACAACAATATAAAAATAATGAAGTGCGAGAATATAAACAAATTAATCTATTGTTTAAGCAAGTTTTAGAAAATGCCGCTTTTGAAGCTGAACAAATTGGTAAGACTTTTTCAATTGCTAAAACGCTTCCTAATGTGGGTATTTTATGTTATCCCATCGCATTATGTAGTGCTGTTGAAAACGTGATTCGTAATGCTTTTCGTTATTCCCATCATCAAATTATAGTTAGTTTTACTGTTCAGCAGGCAGACATAATCATTACTATTGATGATGATGGTCCAGGTGTGGCCGACAATGAGCTGCAACAAATTTTTAGACCATTTTATCGAACAAGTGAGGCCCGTGATCGGGAATCGGGCGGGACTGGTTTAGGTTTATCTATTGCTTCTAATGCTATTACACGAGATAACGGCACAATTAAAGCTGAAAAAAGTCACTTAGGTGGATTAAGAATTGTGATAGTATTGCCAATTCAAAAACAAAAACACTAAAGAGATATTGTTGTGTCTAATGTTGCATTAAATATTGTTTTATTTGAGCCCGAAATTCCAGCTAATACTGGAAATATTATTCGACTTTGTGCTAATACCGGCTTCAATCTACATATTATAGAGCCTATGGGCTTTTTTTGGGATGATAAAAAATTAAGACGAGCAGGACTTGATTATCAAGAGTTTGTTGATGTTAAGCGTTATAAAAATTTAAATCATTTTTTAGATAGTAATCAAATTGATTTACTTACTCAAATTTATGCTTTGACAACTAAAGGGCAAAAACCACATAGTGATGTTAGTTATAAACCCAATGATTTTTTGATGTTTGGGCCTGAAACACGAGGTTTGCCAGCGACCATTCTTGATGTTTTACCTCAAGATAAAAAAATTCGTATTCCAATGTTAGCTAATAGTCGTAGTATGAATCTATCTAATTCTGTTGCGGTGGTGGTTTATGAATCTTGGCGTCAGCTGAATTATATTGGTGCTAAATAATCATTTAAAGTTTGATTAAATGTTGTAGCTAATTGAATATTTGAGATTAGTTAGTGTATTTAAAATAAAGAGGTCTAATTAGACCTCTTTATTCATTGATTTTACAAAAACAAGTTTTATGTTTAAGTAAATCCGTATTATTTAACTCGTGAAACGTATTCGCCAGAACGTGTGTCTATTTTAAGAACTTCACCAATCTGTACAAATAGTGGTACACGTACTACTGCGCCAGTTGATAATGTTGCTGGTTTACCACCTGTTCCTGCTGTATCACCTTTTAAACCTGGATCGGTTTCAACAACTTCGAGTTCAACAAAGTTTGGTGGTGTGACAGCGATAGGTTGACCATTCCATAAAGTTAAAATACATTCTGCTTGATCAACTAACCATTTTGCATTATCGCCTACCGCTTTAGCATCGGCAGATAGTTGTTCGAATGTTTCATTATTCATAAAATGCCAAAACTCACCATCAGTGTATAGATAAGTTAAGTTCATATCGACGACATCAGCGCCTTCAACCGATTCACCTGATTTAAATGTTTTATCGACAGTTTTACCTGAAAGTAATTTTTTAATTTTAACGCGGTTAATTGCTTGTCCTTTACCGGGTTTATAAAACTCATTTTCAACTATTACACAAGGCTCGCCATCTTGCATTATTTTAAGACCGGCTTTAAACTCATTAGTACTATAAGATGCCATAAAAGCTCCAACTATCATTCTGAATTACAAAAAATGAGCCATATTATACAGCAAAAAGTTGAACTACCAAACAAAGATGACTGGATTTTTGATCTTGCTAATGTCGTAACCGATATCCAAAAGCTTTATCGTTATCTTGATTTGGATCCGAACGCTATTTCGTTATCAATGTTACAGGCGAAAAAACAATTTCCGCTGCGTGTCCCCATGGCATTTATTCATAGAATGAAAAAAGGTGATAAAGACGACCCTCTTTTACTGCAAGTGCTTTGTAGTGACAGCGAAATGTTAAAAGTTGATGGATATAGTGAAGATCCTTTACAAGAACAAAATAATGACATTGCTGGACTCTTACACAAATATCATAATCGTGCGCTTTTAATCACTAAAACGGCATGTGCTATTAATTGTCGGTACTGTTTTAGACGACATTTCCCTTACTATGATAACCAAAGTACTAAAAAAAATGTTAGTACAGCACTAGACTATATTGCTAATCATCCTGAACTTGACGAGATTATTCTGTCAGGCGGTGATCCATTAATGGCAAAAGATAACGAACTGGCTAATTTAATCGATGCGTTATCAAAAATTCCCCATATTAAGCGGTTACGTATTCATACTCGGTTGGCTGTGGTTATTCCTTCCAGAATCACTACCACACTTTGTCAATTGTTTATGCAAAGTCGCTTACAAATAATAGTGGTTACTCACATCAATCATCCAAATGAAATAGATAATAATGTTGCTGATGCAATTAAACAGTTAAAACAAAATAGGGTTACGGTACTTAATCAAAGTGTGTTGTTAAAAAAGATTAATGATAATGCAGACATTTTAGCCGAGCTGAGTAATAAACTTTTTGATATCGGTATTTTACCTTATTACATTCATTTACTCGATAAAGTGCAAGGTGCGGCGCATTTTTTAGTTGAAGATAAGCAAGCCAAAACAATAATGAAACAATTAGCTGAAAAAGTCTCGGGTTATTTAGTACCTAAATTAGCGCGTGAAATTGGTGGTGAAAAGAGTAAGCGCGTACTTGCTATTGATGATTAGTATTTTCCTATTGGTATTTATTCATGATTAAATATCTTTTAGGCTAAATATCATTAATTCAAACCATATTGCCTATGTTATTAACAGGCTAATATTGACATTATGTGCAAAATGAATAAGGCTTAAGTGTTGTTTTACGCTATAGCAAATAGCTATCTTTTTTATTATCAATAATTGTGATAAAAATATCACGATAATATATCATCTATAAAATTCTCTATGAAAATCTCATTGACGATATCCAAAATAGATTCTATAATTCCGACCTCTTTAATTAATGCTGTAGGGTTTAAACTCTACAACTTGTTGATAAATTAGATTTGGATATAAATCGTCATGAAACGCACATTTCAACCATCAGTATTAAAACGCAATAGAACTCACGGTTTCCGTGCTCGTATGGCAACAAAAAATGGTCGTCAAGTTCTTGCTCGCCGTCGTGCTAAAGGCCGTGTTCGTTTAACTGTTGCTAGCTGATTTAAAGTTGAGTGATTAAACTCACTTTTCCTCGGGAGTTACGTTTACTAACTCCCTTCGATTTCAATTATGTATTCCAAGAATCTGTTCGAGCGGGTTCCCCATTCCTTACTTTAGTCGCACGAAAAAATACTTTAAACCATTGTCGTTTAGGTTTTGCCATAGCTAAAAAGCAGATCAAACGATCGCATGAACGTAATCGTATTAAGCGGTTAGCGAAAGAGTATTTTCGTCACCATCAACATCAGTTTCCTAATATTGATTTTATTTTGATGGCTAAATCGCCAGCGATAGAATTAGATAATCAAAAACTTGTTGCAACACTAGAGAAACTATGTCAACGAATCATCGAAAAACAAAGCGTCTAGATAAAATTGTATCAATTATAAAACAACACATTGTTGCATGTAAGATTCTGATAATTAATATTTTTATTTTTTTTATTCGTTTTTATCAGCGTATTATAAGCCCACTATTAGGCCCTAAATGCCGCTTTACGCCAACATGTTCACAATATGCAATAATTGCACTAAGACGCTTTGGAGTGATAAAAGGTGGTTGGCTAACGGTCAAACGTGTATTAAAATGTCACCCTTTACATGAAGGAGGAGAAGATCTTGTTCCTCCAAAAACTAAAACCAATAGAGAAAAACACTAATGGGATCTCAACGTAATATTTTAGTCATTGTTTTACTTTTTGTATCTTTTTTAATTTGGCGAGCATGGGAAGATGATCATGCACCTAAACCGCCGATTACGAATCAATTAACTCAGCAAGTAAGTGAAGAAGATTCCAATACAAATTTTGCATTAGGTAAGACAATTACTGTAAAATCTGATGTACTGTCACTAACTATTAATACCTATGGTGGTGATGTGCAGGCGGCTCAATTATTAAAATATGAGCAGACTTTACATTCAGGTACACCTTTCCAATTACTGACTTCACGACCTGATTTTATTTATATCGCTGAAAGTGGCTTAACAGGTAAAGATGGTCCAGACAACGCATCTCAAGGTTCAAAACGTCCGATATATCAAACTGAGCAAACAGAATATGTTTTAGCTGATGGACAAGATGAATTACGTGTACCACTTACTTATCAAGTCAATGGTGTAACTTATACCAAGTACTATATCTTACATCGCGGTAATTATGCTATCGATGTTCAATACGACATTAACAACCAAAGTGGTTCACCTGTTGAAGTTTCAATGTACGGTCAATTAAAACAAACTATAAAATTACCTGATGATGCAACAACTGAAGGTGGCGGCGGCTTAGGGTTAAGCGCGTTCCGTGGTACTGCTTACTCAAGCTCTAGTACCAACTATAGCAAATACAGTTTTGATGATATTAAAGATAAAGCATTAGCGGTCGAGACTCAAACAGGTTGGGTTGCAATGTTGCAACACTATTTTGCGTCAGCTTGGGTGCCGGCTCAAGATCAGAGCAATCTTTTTTATTCACGTGCTACAGCTAAAAATTCACAAGCAACAATTGGTTTTAAAGGGCAATCGACGGTAATTCAAGCGGGTAGCTCTGAATCGATTGCAGCTAAATTATGGTTAGGTCCAGAAATTCAAAGTCAATTGAAACAAACAGCAAATCACTTAGATTTAGTTGTTGATTATGGTTGGTTATGGTTCTTATCACAACCACTATTTTATTTATTAAAATTTATCCATAGTTTTATTGGTAATTGGGGCTTTTCAATTATTGTTATCACCTTTATTGTACGTGGTATTTTATTCCCATTAACGCGTGCTCAATATCGTTCTATGGCAAAAATGAAGTTGCTGCAACCTCGCTTACAAGCTTTAAAAGAGCGTTATGGTGATGATAGACAAAAAATGAGCATGGAAACCATGGCACTTTATAAGCAAGAAAAAGTGAATCCATTAGGCGGGTGTTTACCTTTAATTATCCAAATGCCGATTTTCTTGTCATTGTTTTATATGTTAGGTAATACTGTTGAATTGCGTCATGCACCGTTTGCACTTTGGATTTATGACTTATCCGCACAAGACCCATACTATATTTTACCGTTGTTAATGGGCGGAACTATGTTCTTGATTCAAAAAATGTCACCAACACCAGTGACTGATCCATTGCAACAAAAATTAATGACTTATATGCCATTAATCTTTACAGTATTCTTCTTATGGTTCCCGTCAGGTTTAGTCTTATACTATATCGTGAGTAACTTATTTACGATTGCTCAGCAACGTATAATTTACTGGGAACTTGAGAAAAAGGGACTTCACGAAAAGAAAAAGAAATAATATTAATTGTAAGGAGGGGTAAAACCCTCCTTTTTAATTGTTATTTTTGGTGTAATTGATATGAACATTCAGCAACAATTTAAGTTAACTGGTAACGAAAAAGGTTATTGGTTTGTGAGTAAAAATGGACGACTATGGTTACCTAATGGAGAGGTGCCAGTTGGTGGTGCAAATGATTTCTGTTTTAATGGTTTACTTGCTCAGCCGATAGGGGAATGGCAAGGACAAACGGCATGGTTAATTTGCCAAGAAATGAACCATTCAATGAGTTCAATCAGACCATTGTTGGACAATAGTGATCAGTCATTATTTAACATGGCTGGTCGTGCAGTACAATTGTCCGAATTTTATCGCTCACATAAATTTTGTGGTTATTGTGGACATGAAATGTATATCAGTAAGACCGAATGGTGCTGCTTATGTTCAAATTGTAAAGAGCGCTATTACCCACAAATCTCACCCTCGATTATTGTCGCTATTCGCGATAAAAATAAAATTTTATTAGCTAAGCATGTCAGACATAATCAAGATAATTTATATACGGTATTAGCTGGCTTTACAGAAGTTGGTGAAACGATGGAAATGGCCGTTGAGCGTGAAGTATTTGAAGAATCACAAATCAAAATAAAGAATATTCGTTATGTCGGATCCCAACCTTGGCCTTTTCCTAATTCACTTATGATGGCTTATTTAGCTGATTATGAAAGTGGCGAGATCACCATTGATAAAAATGAACTTGTCGACGCTGCTTGGTATCACTATACCGAGTTACCTAAAATTCCGGAATATGGCACCATAGCTAGAAGGTTGATTGAAGATACTATTGTACTTTGCCGTGAATATGACGAATTTGGTGAAAATTAATCATATTCACGTTAATATCAATAGGCATATTGTCTATTGATATTCAATTGTTCTTGTTAAGTTAATGGTTTTGGATTCTTCGCCTGATGTAACGCACACCGCTTTAGTCCAGTCGCTGTTTTCATTATAGTCAGAGTAAGTACATGTTTCAGTTAATTCAACTTCTTGTTGGTTCTTATCGTTAATAATGATGTCACCATTTGATGCTAATTTAAATGTTTTGGTAATCGTTTTTTCAAGTTGATTATTGGCGTTGTAAACGATGTCTTTTTCTTGCGCTAAAACAGGAAATCTTGTTTTGTTATCAACAGGTACATAGGCATTATACAACACGAGTTCGACACGATCGTTTTCATAAACAATTTTACTATTGAAAATAACGTTATTTTCGGCGAAATGTGATAGATTTGTTTCAATCAGATGCCCTTGTTCATCAAATTCAGAACTGGCAACAATATCGCCATCATTGTTTTTCATACCAAGAATATTTTTTTCTGAATCAAAAGTAATATCATATTCATTTTTGGTATTGTTCATGCCATAAATGTATTTAGCTGTATCATAATTGACTTCACCATTAAGACCTTCTAAATTGTAATTAGCCACATAACCTTGCGTATTATAGTTAATGATTTTATTGCTCTTTGCTGAACTTTGGATTTTTTGTTGTTTGAACAGTTTATTGTTGGGTAATAATTCTGGCTCAGTATGAAAAAGATAACTATTAATAATTGCGACCGTTAATTTTGGAGTAGATTGTTGTGATGGCTGGGTTGTTTGTTCATCTGAGTTTGCCGTTGAAGGCGCATTGGATGTCGTTACAGTATTTGTGGTATCAGCAGATGTGTTTTTATCGGCATTACTTTTGCTATTGTTGTTAGTCTCAACACTTTTATTGGTTGTTGTGTCGGTTGTTGTGCCATTTTTTTTATCATCACAGCCTATTAATAATGAGGTGCCTAATAAACAAATGGAGATATAAGTTATGTAATTTTTCATATTATTGGCTCTATTTATGTTAATGTTTAAAAGATATTATTTTCTTTAGTTTCAATTGGTAATATTTCAAATCATCTATTCTTTTTAATGGCTTTGACACCAGATCGCCAGAGCATCACAGTTCCATTGTTTCATCATGGTGCACCATGTTGATCGCCAGCTCCTTATTGTGTTATCGGTTAATTTTAGTTTTTTCTCAAGTTGCGCGTTAGTTTCACCCGCAACAAGTAAATCGATAAATTGCAACCATAATTCGGGTTTAGGTAAACGATTTAATTTGGTGCCGTTTAAAATATTAAAACTATGTCGGCATCGCTTGCAACGATAACAAGTTCGATTGCCAACTTTGGTCGTATCGGTTGAACCACAGTGTATACACGTTGGGTTCTGTACATTGAGCAAAGCTGTTATTTTTGCATTTATCACTTTGTGTTGTTCAATTAAAACTGGATTTAGGCAGCTCTGTTGTTTTTTGGTATACCATTGATACAATGAGTGATAGTGCGATTTTAAATAATCAATCATTGCGTGATCACGTCGCATCACTTTCTCAATTGAGCATCCCAAATTGTTAGCTATGGTATTATAGCTTTGATTTTGAATACGGTTAATAAAAATAATTTCTAGCCAATTAAAGGGCGTTAGCCGACTAAAAGGTGTATTGACTGCTACAGTAAAATATTTATAACACGCTTTACATCGATAAGTTGTGGTAGGTTTGGAGCGAATCAAATAAAATTCATTTTTGCCACAAAATGGACAAGCATCAATATGTTGAGATGTTATTTTTTCTAGATCGTGACGAAAAGCATTTAGCTCCTCATGCAATTCTAGTGGTATGAGTTCATCGATCATTGTTTACTCCCTTATCCCTTATCTACCTAAATATTATCAGATTTTTACATAAACATATAGCTTCCCTTAAACTTTTTTACATTATTTAATTTGCTGAAGTCACGAAAGTTATAAATAGCTTGAGCAAGTGATTAAAGAAATAAAATTAGCCTATGCATAGCATATTAGATTGGTAAGTAAATAAAAAGGTAGTATTGAGTATTGATAACGGTAAATTGCTTTAATTTAACCCAAAAAACGGCAACTAAAATCGACATTAACATTTGAATATTAATAGTCGATTTTAGTTAATTTGAAAAAATTATTGATGATTTAACCATTCTGCTACTTGTTTAGCAAAATAGGTTAATATGCCATCAGCACCTGCGCGTTTAAAGCAAAGTAACGATTCCATTATGGCCGCTCTTTCATCTAACCAGCCATTGTCAATAGCTGCTCTTAACATGGCATACTCTCCGGATACTTGATAAGCAAAAGTCGGTACGGCAAAATTGTCTTTTACTCTTCGTACAATATCAAGATAAGGCATACCGGGTTTTACCATAACCATATCAGCACCTTCACTAATATCTTGATAGATTTCTTGTAGTGCTTCATCACTATTTGCAGGATCAAGTTGATACGTTTTTTTATTGCCACCTCTGATATTTTTGGCAGAACCAACCGCATCGCGAAAAGGTCCGTAAAAGCTAGATGCATATTTGGCGGAATAGGCCATTATTTGTGTATTAACTAATTGCTGTTGTTCTAATGCATCACGTATAGCGCCGATACGCCCATCCATCATATCGCTTGGTGCTATAATATCCGCACCTGCTTGTGCCTGCATTAATGCCTGTTTAACTAAAGCTTCAACCGAGATGTCATTTTGTACATAACCTTGTTCATCAATGATGCCATCTTGACCATGAGTTGTATAAGGGTCTAACGCGACATCTGTTAATATACCAAGTTCTGGTACTTCTTTCTTCAAAGCCCGTATCGCTCTTGGCACTAATCCATTTTCATTATAAGCTTCTTCTGCAAGTAAGGATTTTTGCGAAGGGTCAATGGCTGGAAAAAGTGAAACAACAGGAATACCTAATTTAGCAATTTCTTGCGCTTCTTTTAATAAGACGTCAATACTCATACGATTAACTTTAGGCATTGATGAAACGGGTTGTGTAATGTTTTTCCCTTCCACAATAAAAACAGGATAAATTAAATCGTTCACGGTCAGATGATTTTCAGCCACTAAACGTCGACTAAAATCCTGATAACGATTGCGACGTAAACGTCGTTGCGGATATTGACCAGTAAAATATAATGACATAACACTACCTAACTATCTTTGTGAAGAATTGCTTTATTATCGGACTGTGTTACGAGATTAGCAAATTAATTTGTTATGGCGTAATAATTCGATATTTTACTTTACAACATAGTTATATTAGAGGTAAAATTGCGCACTAATTTTTAGTCCTTTGTGATATTAAACAAATTTGAGGTGAGAGGCACATGCCAGTAATTAAAGTACGTGAAAATGAACCTTTCGATGTAGCTTTACGTCGTTTTAAACGTTCTTGTGAAAAAGCAGGAATTTTAGCTGAAGTTCGTAACCGCGAGTTTTATGAAAAACCGACGACAATTCGTAAACGCGCTAAAGCAGCAGCTGTTAAACGTCATGCTAAAAAATTAGAAAGAGAAAACGCTCGTCGCACTCGTCTATACTAATATTTATACAGAAAATTATAATTGATATAAAAATCAATTTTATCTATTTTTGATATAAAGAATTTTTAACAAGCCGTACCCATAGATACGGCTTGTTGTCTTTGTGTAATGCCAACATTGATATCGGTTGAATTTTTATCATGAAAGGTCTTATTCCTCGCGATTTTATTTTAGATTTGATTGCTCGCACCAATATTCTTGATGTGATCGGTAAACGCGTTAAAATGAAAAAGAAAGGAAATAACTACTTTGGTTGTTGCCCTTTCCATGATGAAAAAACAGCCTCTTTTTCACTCAGTGAAAAAAAACAGATTTACTATTGTTTTGGTTGCGGTGCATCTGGCTCTGTTGTTAATTTTTTAATGCAATATGATCGCTTATCGTTTCCTGAAGCGATAGAAGAGTTAGCCAGTATGCAAGGCGTTCGTGTTCCTTATACCGATACGGATAATAAGCAAGATGATCAAGCGAAACACATTGAATCACGTAATGTCCGTAAAGACCTGTATACACTGATGGCAAAAATCACTCATTTTTACCAACAGCAGTTAGCATTACCTACCTCGATTGATGCACAACATTATCTTGAGCAACGAGGCCTAAATCATGAAATTATCGCGAGATATAAAATTGGCTATGCACCTAATGAATGGCGTTTAACTTCGCAAAATGTGGTTAAAAGCAATGCAGAGTCAACATTATATAATCAGGCCGGAATGTTAGTTACAAATGATAATGGCAACCAATATGATCGTTTTCGAGGTCGCATTATGTTTCCTATTCGTGATAGGCAAGGTAATGTGATTGCATTTGGTGGGCGAACGATCATTAATGATTCGGCGAAGTACATTAACTCACCCGAAACACCAATCTTTCATAAAGGTTTTCAACTCTATGGACTTTATGAAGCGCAAGAAGTCAACCGAAATCCTGAAAAACTTATCGTTGTTGAAGGATATATGGATGTGGTTTCGCTAGCACAATATGGCATAGATTATGCGGTAGCTGCGCTGGGTACTTCGACGTCGGAAGAGCATATCAAATTATTGTTTAGAGCAAGCGATTCCGTCATATTTTGTTATGATGGTGATAATGCCGGACGAAGTGCTGCTTGGCGGGCATTGAATGTTTTACTACCTTGTCTGATTGATGGTAAAAAGATTACTTTTGCTTTCTTACCACAAGATGAAGATCCCGATAGTTTTGTACGTAAAGTTGGCAAAGATGGATTTGAAGATTATCTGAAAACCGCGCCAACCTTATCAGAATTCTTATTTGATGAATTGCTTAAACAAGTTGATTTGAAAACAGCAGAAGGGAAAGCTAAATTAAGTTCTTTAGCGATTCCTTTGTTAGATCAAATTAAAGCAAAAGCGTTTCGATTAAATTTATTGCAACAACTTGGGCGTTATTTGGGGTTACTTGATGTATCTCAAATAGAGCAATTACTAGCGGCAAGCCGTCAAAAAAGTGAAGAGAAAGTAACCGAGATAGCGCCTGCATCTCAGATGAAATTAACAACTATGCGTATTTTAATTGGTTTATTGATTCAATATCCGAACCTTGCCAACCAAGTGACTGATATTGCAGTGATGCGCCAAGTTAAATTAGCTGGCATTGATATTTTTATTGAATTGCTTGAATTGTGTCAGCGCTACCCAAATATAACTACTGCGCAAATATTGACTGAATGTATTAATAGACCGTTTTATAAGCAATTAAACCGGTTGGCGACATTTGAGTACCATTATCAAGATGAGGAAATAAGCTCAATTTTTTCTCATACTTTAAAAGAGTTGTATGATAATATACTCACCCAAAGACAAGATGAACTTATCGCAAAAGAAAGAGTCTCAGGCTTAAGTACTGCAGAGAAAAAAGAATTAGCGACGCTTATACTTGTTTTATCGAAAAAAGACTAAATATACTGGGTATAGGTAATATAAAACTTTTTAAGTTGCACCTATACAATATACATGACCGAATAACTAAATGTGGACACCTTTTATGGAGCAAAATTCTCAATCACAGTTAAAACTCCTGATCATCCGAGGTAAGGAGCTAGGATACTTGACCTATGCTGATGTCAACGATCACTTGCCAGAAGAAATTATTGATTCAGATCAGATTGAAGATATTATCCAAATGATTAATGACATGGGGATTCAAGTACTAGAAGAAGCCCCAGATTCTGATGAGTTATTACTTTCAGATAATGTCCCTGATGAAGAAGCGGTAGAAGCGGCGACAGCATTAGTATTATCAAATGTTGAGTCAGAAATAGGTCGAACAACTGATCCTGTGCGCATGTATATGCGTGAAATGGGTGCGGTTGAACTATTAACTCGCGAAGGCGAAATTGACATAGCAAAACGCATTGAAGATGGGATTAACCAAGTTCAAACTTCGGTATCAGAATACCCAGAAGCTATCACTTATCTTTTAGAGCAATATAATCTAATTGAAAGTGGTGAAGTTCGTTTATCTGACCTCATCACTGGTTTTGTCGATCCTAATGCTGAAGAGTCAACAGAAGAGTTACCTGAAGAACTTGAAGACAGTGAAGCAGAAATCGACCTTGATGATAGCGATGATGAAAACGAAGAAGAGGGAGACTCCTCGGCTGATGATGATGCGTCTATCGATCCTGAAGTTGCTAGGGCTAAATTTGCTGAATTAAAAGAACAGCATGATAAAACATCTGAAGCTATCAAAAAGTATGGCCGTGCGCATAAAAAAGCACAACAAGAGATCGAAAATCTATCTGAAATTTTTAAACAATTCCGTTTAGTTGGCAAGCAATTTGATATTCTTGTTAACAATATGAGAAGTATGATGGATCGTGTCAGAGCGCATGAACGTGCGATTATGAAGATCTGTGTTGAGCAATGCAAAATGCCGAAAAAGCAATTTATGACGCATTTTACTGGCAATGAAAATAATATGAGCTGGTTCAATATGGCATTAACTGCTAAAGGCGCTTTTGCAGCAAGTTTAAAAGAGTTTGAAGAGCCAATCCAAGCTGAAATTAACTTATTACAGCAAATCGAAATTGAAACCAATCTTTCGATAGAGCAAATTAAAGATATTAATAGACGAATGTCGATTGGTGAAGCTAAAGCTCGTCGTGCTAAAAAAGAGATGGTTGAAGCCAATTTACGTTTGGTAATTTCTATCGCGAAAAAATATACCAATCGTGGATTACAATTCTTAGATCTTATTCAGGAAGGTAATATTGGTTTGATGAAGGCAGTTGATAAATTCGAATATCGACGCGGTTATAAATTTTCAACCTATGCAACATGGTGGATTAGACAAGCGATTACCCGTTCAATTGCTGATCAGGCAAGAACAATTCGTATTCCGGTTCATATGATTGAAACTATTAATAAATTGAACCGTATTTCACGTCAAATGTTACAAGAAATAGGGCGTGAACCAACACCGGAAGAGTTATCAGAACGCATGCAAATGCCAGAAGATAAAATCCGTAAAGTACTTAAGATTGCTAAAGAACCAATTTCGATGGAAACACCAGTTGGTGATGATGAAGATTCACATTTAGGTGACTTTATCGAGGATACTGCACTTGAGCAACCATTGGATGCGGCAACTTCTGAAAGTTTACGTAGTGCAACACGTGATATTTTATCTGGATTAACACCTAGAGAAGCAAAAGTATTACGTATGCGATTTGGTATTGATATGAATACCGATCATACGCTTGAAGAAGTTGGTAAACAATTTGATGTAACACGTGAACGTATTCGTCAAATTGAAGCTAAAGCTTTACGTAAACTACGTCACCCTAGTCGCTCTGACGTACTTCGTAGCTTCTTAGAATAATTATTTTTACCCATTTATATCGCCACTTTTGTGGCGATTTTTTTGACTTATTATGCTCAACGTTATGAATATACTACAGCGTTTTAAAATTGATCCTTTTTTGCTAACACTGATTTGTGTTGTTATTACGGCTAGCTTTTTTCCTTGTGAAGGGCAAACAAAAGTTGTGTTTCAATACCTGACCACATTTGCAATTGGTTTGCTTTTTTTTATGCATGGCGCAAAACTTTCATTAGATGCCATCATAACTGGCATAAAAAATTGGCGTTTACATCTATTCATTTTTAGTACCACTTTTATCATTTTTCCTATACTCGGAATAATGATGCAATTTTTAGTTCCCACTTTTTTATCGCAAGAACTTTATCTAGGATTTGTTTACCTTTGTGTATTACCTGCAACGGTGCAATCTGCAATTGCGTTTACTTCAATAGCAAGAGGCAATGTTGCTGCTGCCATTTGTAGTGCATCGGCATCGACATTATTGGGTGTGTTTATTACTCCACTATTAGTCGGTTTATTGATGAATACACAATCATCAGGCTCTATGAATATGCTTGATGCAATTTCATCTATTATGTTAAAGCTAATGTTACCTTTTATTCTAGGTCATTTATCCAGACGCTTTATTGGTAAGTGGGTAGATAAGTATAAAAGTGTCATTTCTAAAACAGATCGTATTTCGATTTTATTGGTGGTGTATGTTGCTTTCAGTGATGCGGTGGCAAATGGTATTTGGTCTGAAATTAGCTTACTATCACTTGTACAAATTATTTTCTATTCAATTGCGTTATTAACAATTGTATTACTTATTACCACGTATGGTTCACGGTTGCTTGGTTTTAATAAAGAAGATGAAATCACCATTGTGTTTTGTGGTTCGAAAAAAAGTCTAGCAAGTGGTATTCCTATGGCTAGTGTTATCTTTCCTATTTCTGTCATGGGGATAATGATTTTACCATTAATGATTTTCCATCAAGTTCAATTAATGATTTGTGCAGTATTAGCTGCCCGCTATGCCAAACGAAAAATATAAAAATTGTTTTGCTCATTGCTTAATTCTCAAGGATAATAGAAGCGCTATTAACAACAGAAAGATATATTATGTTACATCTATTTGCTGATTTAGAATTTTCCACTATTGTATTATTAGTTTTGGCGCTATTTTTTGTGCTTTTTTATGAAGCAATTAATGGCTTTCATGATACAGCTAATGCGGTTGCAACAGTAATTTATACTAGAGCATTAAAAGAGCAACTTGCCGTTTTTATGGCAGGAATGTTCAATTTTTTTGGTGTTTTGCTCGGCGGTCTTAGTGTTGCTTATGCTATAGTCCACCTATTACCAACTGATTTATTGCTTAATGTAAGTTCATTACATGGGCTTGCGATGGTGTTTTCTATTCTGTTTGCCGCTATCCTTTGGAATTTAGGTACCTGGTATGTCGGTCTTCCTGCATCGAGTTCACATACATTGATTGGCTCAATTATTGGTGTGGCAATTGCAAATGCATTTATTATGGATACCTCAATTATTGATGCATTAAATATTCCGAAAATGCTGCAAATCTTCTTGTCTTTAATTATTTCTCCTGTTGTTGGGCTTGTGCTTGCAGGATTAATGATTTTTTTACTGCGAAAGTATTGGACTCGTAAAAGCCAAAGTAAAAAAAGCAGTAAAAAACGAGAACGTATCTTTATGACACCAGAACAACGTGAAAAACTTTATGGTAAGAAAAAACCTCCATTCTGGATCCGCATAATGCTTATTATCTCTGCCGCTGGTGTGAGTTTTTCACATGGTGCTAACGATGGTCAAAAAGGTATTGGCTTATTAATGCTGGTATTAATGGGCATTGCTCCTGCTGGTTTTATCGTTAATATGGGCGCATCTACTTATGAAATTACCAATACTCGTAATGCGATTCATAATATTCAAGAGTACTTTGTTACACATAATGATGATCTGATGAATGTTATTGGTAAACAACCCGCTTTAGATACCAGTATCCCTGAAGGCGATCTCAATAAATATCATTGTGATTATTCGCGTTCATTTATTACTTTAGGCATTGCGAATAATTTATTTAATAAAATTAATGATTATGAATCCTTAACCGTAGAACAACGTTCACAAACCCGACGTATATTATTATGCTTATCTGATACGGTTTCGCACGTGGCTAAACAACCAAATGTCTCTTCACAAGATAAACAGTATTTAAAATCATTAAATGATGATTTACTTAAAACTATTGAATACGCGCCAATTTGGATAATTATTGCAGTGGCTTTAGCATTAGCGGTTGGAACAATGATTGGTTGGCGACGTGTGGCTATTACTATTGGTGAAAAAATTGGTAAAAAAGGCATGACTTATGCACAAGGCGTATCGGCACAAATTACTACAGCGTTATCTATTGGTATTGCGAGTTATACCGGTATGCCAGTATCAACTACTCAAGTACTTTCTTCATCTGTAGCAGGTACGATGATCGTTGATGGTGGTGGTGTGCAAAGTAAAACAATTAAAAATATTGCGTTAACTTGGATATTAACACTACCAATATCGATTTTGTTATCTGGCTCACTTTTTTGGCTTGCTCAAAAATTAATTTAGTAGTAAAAATAGAGTACTGATTTTAACTTAACTAGGACGTTAACAATAAAAAGGAGTAAAGTATCATGGCTTATAAACATATATTAGTCGCAGTTGACTTATCACCTGAAAGTGAGGTTCTTGTCGAAAAAGCAGTCTCTATGGCTAGACCATATAATGCACAAGTATCCTTAATTCATGTTGGTATTAACTATTCAGATCTTTACACTGGTTTAGTTGATATCAATATGAATGATATGAAAGATCGTATTACTGAAGATGCGCATCTTGCATTGAATAAACTAGCTGATGATGCTGGATACCCGATTGCACATACTCTTTCTGGAAATGGCGAGTTTGGTCAAGTCTTAATTGAAGCTATTCATGAATATGGTATTGATTTGGTGGTTTGTGGTCACCATCAAGACTTTTGGAGCAAGTTAATGTCTTCTGCTCGTCAACTTATCAACAATACCCATATTGATACATTGATAGTTCCTTTAAAAGATGAAGAGCCTTCTGAAGAGACAGCCAAATGAACAGCTAAATATCAACCCGCTTAACTAGCGGGTTTTTTATATTTTAGCAATCCTTTTATTTCAACAAATTATATAAAAATATGGCTTAATCTAGTTATTTAATTGCCACTTTTTGCCTATTCATTTAATTATTTAAAGAATATACTCAGATCCAATATTTAGAATATAAGGAGATTGATTATGAATATCGCATTAGTTACTGGTGCTTCTTCTGGGTTTGGTCAGGCTATTTGTCGTAAATTGATTGACGATGGTTATAAAGTCATTGGTGTGGCAAGGCGCGCAGATAAATTACAAAAGTTAGCAGAAGAATTAGGTGCTAATTTTTGTGCATTGCCTTTAGATGTCACTAAAAAAGATGCCGTAGAATCAATATTGTTACAATTGCCTAAAGAATTTCAACCTATCGATATTTTAATAAACAATGCCGGATTAGCCTTGGGATTAGAACCCGCTTACCAAGCTAATTATGAAGATTGGGAAACTATGGTTCAAACTAACATAGTTGGCTTAATTCATCTGACTCACCATCTTTTACCTGGCATGGTTGAACGAAACTTTGGTTACATAATTAATCTTGGCTCTGTCGCAGGGACTTATGCTTACAAAGGTGGAAATGTATATGGCGCAACAAAAGCCTTTGTTAAACAGTTTAGCGCTAATTTACGTACAGATTTGTTAGGTAAAAAAATTAGAGTCACAAATATAGAACCTGGACTATGTGGCGGTACTGAATTTTCTAATGTCAGATTTCATGGCAATGATGAACAAGCAGCCGCTGTGTATGAAGGGGTTGACTATATAACACCTGATGATATTGCTAACACTGTTTCATGGCTGGTTAACACGCCAACACATTTTAATGTCAATGCACTCGAAATTATGCCAGTTGCTCAAGCTTCTGCTGGATTAGCCGTTTATAAAGAAACCAAATAGATAATTGACGTCGATATTAGATAAACAATATCGACGCGGTTTAATGTTAAAAAAATAGATATGGTTAACAAAATAGACTTGCACTTCTGTCAATGGATTGCTATCCTTTTCCCTTGTAATTTTGATTGAGGTTAATGGTAATGACATTTACTGAAGTAACTAAAACATTTGCGACAAGCTTGCCAGGTACAGATAGTTATGTAAAACTGCGTAAAGCTATGCGTACATTAATTCAAGAAGATCCAAATAATGCTTCAGTTTATTTTTTGATCTTTGGTTTTGCGCGTACTTATGTCATGTTATATGAAGATCAGGAAGTCTCACCAAAATTTGCCGAAGAGAATCAAAAGGTTATGCTATCTTATCTTAATATTCTTGATGAAGCGTTAAAAAAACAAGACGCTAAAACTCTTTATCAAGCTTTAAATAAGGTAGTTAATGAGTACGAAAATAGCAAAAAAGTATTTTAAATAACAGCCTGACATGAAAGTGTCGGGCTGTTTTGTTTAGAGTAAAAACTAATTAGGAAAAATGATGACAATGTTAATGATCATTTCAGGCATTATTGGCACCTTAGGCACTATTATTCACTATAGGGCGGGTTGATTTTTCCTTAAAAAAATATAAAAAACCCGCTGAAATAAGCGGGTTTTTAGTTTATATAAAACATGTTCAAGAGCCTTAAAAATAGGAATTTGAAAAAAATAATATAGTTCAAATTGATACGCCTGTTTTCAAAAACTATTCATTAGTTCAGGTAAACGGGTATTTTGAATTTTAATTGGCATAAATTAGGATAATAAGTAAAGGTGTGATATGAAAGTTTTGAAATTTGGCGGGACCTCTGTCGCTAACGCAGAACGTTTTTTGCGAGTTGCAGAAATTATTGAAAATAATGCTAAGCAAGAACAAACTGCAACAGTTTTATCTGCACCAGCTAAGATTACTAATCATCTGGTTGCGATGGTTGAAAAAACCGTAGCAGGGCAAGATATACAAAATAATATTTATGATGCTGAAAAAATATTTGCTGATCTATTAGCCGGTATCGCAAAAGAACAACCTAATTTTGCCTACGATAAAATGAAAAGTTTTGCTTTAGATGAATTAAATAATATAAAGCAATTATTAGAAGGCATTCGTTTATTAGGGCAATGTCCCGACAGCATTAACGCTTCAATTATTTGCCGAGGTGAAAAACTATCGATTGCTATCATGCAAGAGTTGCTCAAGGCAAAAGGGCACTTAGTCACGGTAATTAATCCTGTTGCAATGCTAATTGCCGAAGGCGGTTATCTAGAATCAACTGTTGATATAGCAGAATCCTCACATCGCATTAGTGAAATGCATATTCCACAAGATCATATTATTTTAATGCCAGGTTTTACCGCTGGAAATGATAAAGGTGAACTTGTTGTGCTTGGCCGTAATGGTTCAGATTATTCCGCATCGGTATTAGCCGCCTGTTTGCGCGCAAGTTGTTGTGAAATTTGGACCGATGTAGATGGTGTCTATACCTGTGATCCGCGAATTGTACCAGATGCTAAATTGCTTAAAACCATGTCTTATCAAGAAGCGATGGAACTGTCTTATTTTGGTGCCAAAGTGCTTCACCCTAGAACTATTTTACCGATTGCGCAATTCCAAATCCCATGTTTAATTAAAAATACCAATAACCCAGATGCACCCGGCACGCTCATTGGTGCAAATGTTGTTGATTCAACAACCCCAGTAAAAGGCATCACTAACCTAAATAATATGGCGATGATCAACGTATCAGGTCCAGGCTTAAAAGGTATGGTTGGTATGTCCGCGCGTGTTTTTTCAGCTATGTCTTACGCGGGTATTTCTGTTGTTCTCATTACTCAATCTTCCTCAGAATATAGTATTAGCTTTTGTGTACCACAAGCAGAGCTCTATCGAGCAGAAGAAGCATTAGGTGATGAATTTTATTTAGAATTAAAAGATGGATTATTAGAACCAATTGAAGTCATTGAAAAACTAGCGATTATTTCAGTTGTGGGTGATGGAATGCGCACTTTACGCGGACTTTCTGCTAATTTCTTTACAGCATTGGCTCGCGCCAATATTAATATTGTTGCCATTGCCCAAGGTTCATCTGAACGCTCAATTTCGGTTGTAGTCGATAATGATGTTGCAGTGATGGGCGTAAGAGTTACTCATCAAATGTTATTTGGTACCGATAAAATGCTAGATGTTTTTGTAATTGGTGTTGGCGGTGTGGGCGGTGCGCTTATTGATCAAATTGAGCGACAACAAAAATGGCTCAAAAATAAGCAAGTTGATCTGCATGTTTGCGGGCTATTTAACTCTAAGCACAGCGTACTTAATCGAGATGGTATCAATCTGACAAATTGGCGAGAGCAAATAAAACAGAGCGAAACAAGCTATACTTTAGATAGTATAATTGAATTTGCTAAGAATAACCGATTACTCAATCCAATTTTAGTTGATTGTACATCAAGTAGTGAGGTTTCTGATAAATATGCTGACTTTTTAGCTAATGGATTCCATGTCGTTACACCAAATAAAAAGGCTAATACCAGTTCAATGGCTTACTATTTACGTTTACGCCAAGAAGCCGCTAAAAGTAAACGTAAATTCCAATATGATACCAATGTTGGGGCAGGACTACCTGTTATTGAAAATTTACAAAATCTACTTAATGCCGGCGATGAGCTAATTAGATTTTCAGGCATATTGTCTGGTTCATTATCCTTTATTTTTGGTAAGCTTGATGAGGGTATGTCACTATCTGAAGCAACAAAACTTGCTAAAGAAAAAGGTTTTACTGAACCCGATCCTCGTGATGATTTATCAGGTACCGATGTAGCAAGAAAATTATTGATTTTAGCCCGAGAAGCGGGTTTGCAGCTTGAGCTTGATCAAATTAATGTTGAATCTGTTTTACCAGAACAATATGCACAAGGTAATGTGGATGAATTTATGGCTAAATTACCGCAACTTGATGCTGAGTTTAAATTAAAAGCTGAGCAAGCAGCTAAACAAGGCAAAGTATTACGTTATGTTGGTAGTATCGAAAATAATCAATGTAGCGTTAAAATCGAAGCTGTTGATAGTGATGATCCACTTTACAAAGTTAAAAATGGCGAGAATGCATTGGCATTTTATACCCGTTATTATCAACCTATTCCACTGGTATTACGGGGTTATGGTGCAGGCAATGATGTAACCGCAGCCGGTGTCTTTGCTGATATTTTACGTACGACATCAGGCAAGATTGGAGGTTAAATGAAACAGCAATCTTTAACGGTTTATGCCCCTGCATCAATGGCAAATATCAGTGTAGGTTTTGATATTTTAGGCGCGGCAATTCACCCAATTAGTGGGGCGATGCTAGGTGATTGTATTACTGTTGCGCCCGCTGAGGAATTTACCCTTACCAGTAAAGGGCAATTTGTAAAAAAATTACCGCGTGATCCAAAATACAATATCGTTTATCAATGTTGGCAACGATTTTGCCAAGCTATGGGTAAAACGTTACCGGTGCATATGACCCTTGAAAAGAATATGCCAATTGGTTCCGGTTTAGGTTCTAGTGCTTGTTCTGTAGTTGGCGCTTTTGTTGCTTTAAATGAATTTTTTGATAAACCATTTAACGAGTTTCAAATGCTGTCAATGATGGGTGAACTTGAAGGTCGAATTTCAGGTAGTGTACATTATGATAATGTAGCGCCTTGTTATTTGGGTGGTTTACAACTTATTATTGATGAAATTGGGACAATCAGTGAGTCGATTCCGCACTTTAACGATTGGTACTGGGTAATGGCTTACCCAGGGATTAAAGTGTCGACAGCTGAAGCTCGTGCGATTTTACCTGCTCAATATCAAAAAGCTGACTGTGTTGCGCATGGTCGCTATGTAGGTGGATTTTTGCATGCTTGTTATACTCAGCAACCAAAATTAGCGGCGGCAATGTTGGTTGATAATATTGCTGAACCTTATCGTAAACAGTTACTACCTAACTTTGATCAGACGCAAAAACGTGTTAAACAGCTAGGTGCGTTAGCATCGGGTATTTCGGGATCGGGTCCAACAATGTTTGTCATTGCTGATAAACTTGAAATTGCTCAGCAAATTGAAGCATTACTCAAAAGTGATTATTTACAAAATGATGAAGGTTTTACACATATCTGTAAAATAGATACACAAGGTGCAAGAGTTATTTAAAATCCTATAAAAAGCGTAATTGAAAAAATTACTTTTTTGATTGATAGATAATAAAACGAATAAATTATTACAGCATAAATATAACTGGAACATATTATGAAATTGTACAATTTGAAAGATCATTCGCAGCAAGTTAGCTTTTCCCAAGCTGTGCAACAAGGATTAGGAAGAGGACAAGGTCTATTTTTCCCGCAAGAATTACCAAAATTTTCTGAAAATGAAATTGAAGCATTATTAAAACTGGATTTTATAACTCGTAGCGCCAAAATTTTATCGGCGTTTATTGGCGATGAAATTAGTCAGGATGATATGTATCGATTAGTTAATAATGCTTTTCAATTTCCAGCGCCGGTCAAATCGGTTGAAGCAGATATTGGTTCATTAGAGTTATATCATGGTCCAACACTTGCATTTAAAGATTTTGGTGGACGTTTTATGGCACAAGCGTTAGTGCAAGTGGCTGCGGATAAACAAATTACGATATTAACAGCAACATCGGGTGATACAGGTGCCGCAGTTGCGCATGCTTTTTATCATTTACCTAATATTCGTGTTGTAATTTTATATCCAGAAGGAAAAATTAGTCCATTACAAGAAAAGCTATTTTGCACCTTGGGCGATAATATTCATACTATCGCTATTGAAAGTGACTTTGATGCGTGCCAAGCCTTAGTTAAAAAAGCATTTGATGATGAAGAGTTAAAAGCGCTAATTGGATTAAATTCTGCAAATTCGATTAACATCAGCCGTTTACTGGCACAAATTTGTTACTATTTTGAAGCTTATGCTCAACTGACACCAGCGCAACGTCAACAATTAGTGATTTCAGTGCCTAGTGGTAACTTTGGTGATTTAACAGCCGGTTTATTGGCTAAAACAATGGGATTACCAATTAAACGCTTTATTGCTGCAACGAATGCAAACGACACGGTGCCACGCTATTTAGAAACTGGAAAGTGGGAGCCTCATGCAACAGTTGCTACGCTTTCTAATGCTATGGATGTGAGCCAACCGAATAACTGGCCTCGTATTGAAGAGATCTATCATCGCGAAGGCTGGGTGTTAAAATCACTTGGACATGCGGCGGTGTCTGATGAAGTCGCTTCACAAACGGTAAGAGAATTAGATAAAAAAGGTTATTTGTCTGAGCCTCATGGCGCGATTGCTTATCGGGCATTGCGTGATCAGCTGCAAGCAGGTGAGTATGGATTGTTTTTAGGAACGGCTCATCCAGCGAAATTCAAAGAGGTGGTTGAAGACATTCTTGGTAAATCAATTCCACTGCCTAAAGCATTAGCTGAACGTGCAGATATGACACTACTTTCGCATCATATGCCAAATGATTTTGCCAAATTACGTGATTTTTTAATTAATTTAACTTGGTAAAATTTGTTCCGCTGCCAATCGGTGGCGGATCATTCTTTATCATCAGATATGGTTTAGCTAATTTCAGTTGTTTATTTTGCTATTAAATTTATCTTCACGATTTTTACATTCAATCACATATACATTATTTTAGTAAATGCTAATCAATAGTATTTATTTTGCTGTTTAGACATATCTTGTTTAAATCACTATTTTCAGCTATTGTAATATCAATTAGGCCATTATAAGGATATTGTTATGTACTGTCCGTTTTGTAATGCAGATGATACAAAGGTGATTGATTCGCGTCTTGTTGGTGAAGGTTATCAAGTCCGTCGTCGTCGTCAATGTGTTGAGTGCAATGAGCGTTTTACCACATTTGAAGTGGCAGAATTAATTATGCCTAATGTGATTAAAAGCAATAAAGTTCGAGAACCATTTAATGAAGATAAGTTGCGTAATGGAATAAAACGAGCACTAGAAAAACGTCCAGTTAGCTTTGATGCAATCGAAGATGCAATTACGCGCATAAAATCAAAAATCAGAGCTACCGGTGAACGTGAAGTGCCAGCAAAATTAATTGGTAGTTACGTTATTGAAGAGCTAAAAAACCTCGATAAAGTCGCTTACATACGTTTTGCATCTGTTTATTTTAGTTTTGATGATATAGAACAATTTAGTAATGAAATTGCTAAATTACAACAAAAATAATGACCTTTATGACAGTGCCTTACGATACCGATCAACTTTATATGAATCAAGCCATTGAGCTTGCTAAACTTGGTCGTTTTACCACAACGCCCAATCCCAATGTTGGCTGTATTATCGTTAAAGATAATCAGATTATTGGTAAAGGGTACCATCAAAAAGCGGGGCAACCCCATGCGGAAGTTTATGCTTTACAAATGGCGGGTGCTAATGCCGCCGGTGCAACTGCATATGTAACATTAGAGCCTTGTAGCCATTTTGGACGCACGCCCCCTTGTGCTAACGCCTTAATTAAATCAGGGATTAAGCGTGTTGTGATTGCTATGCAAGATCCTAATCCTAACGTGGCTGGTAATGGTATTAAACGTTTACAAGATGCTGGTATAGCGGTAACTGTCGGTGTTTTAGCTGACCAAGCGGAAGCGATTAATCAAGGTTTTTTAAAACGTATGCGCACAGGCTTACCTTTTGTCCAACTTAAACTGGCTACTTCGTTAGACGGAAAAATCGCCATGGCATCAGGCGAAAGTAAGTGGATAACCTCAAATAAAGCCAGAGAAGATGTACAACAGTTTCGTGCTCAAGCCAGTTGTATATTAAGTACCCGTAAAACAGTACAAACCGATAATGCAAGTTTAACCGTTAGATATCACCAATTACCCGATGACATACAGAAAATCTATCCTATCGAAAAGATAAGACAACCCATTAGAGTAATTATTGATGGTCAACATCAATTAACTGGCGATGAAAGTATTTTTCAACAACTCGGTGAAACTTGGGTTGTGCGAAAGCAAAATTTATCGATTGCAATGCCTAATACATCGTTGATTGTAGAGCCTTCAGCTAATCAGTATATTGATTTAAAAATTTTACTCGAAAACTTAGCGCAAAAGCAGATAAATAGTGTTTGGGTTGAAGCAGGTGCACACCTTGCTGGTGCGTTAATTGAACAAAATTTAGTTGATGAACTGATTATTTATTATGCGCCAAAATTGCTAGGTCATAATGCTAAAGATATGTGTATTTTACCCAATTTGCAAAAATTATCCCTAGCTCCTCAATTTCAATTTGAATCAGTTGCAGCAGTTGGTGAGGATATGCGCGTTATTCTAAAAAGAAAATCATCTGCAATTTGATGACAGTTCAATTCCCTATTTTAAAAAAGGAAACGTTAATTTGAATAGTGAACGGGGCCTTTTGTATGAAAAAGCAAGCTTTAACAAGCTGGATATCGATTGTTTTTTTACTTTAGATGAGTATCAAATTATCGACGATTTTATTTATGCGGATATATCAGGAATAGCAAAAGTTTGTGGTTATCAAATTCTGTTTTTTTATATTTTGGGGCATGTTGAAGTATTATTACTGGAAGATGTGGTGGAGAACACGTTTTTACGTGATAAAGCTAATCAAATTTTAACTTATTTAGGTTTTGATTTTAAAATGGGTCATCCGTTTGAGTTAACAGATGAGTTTAATCATAATTTTAAGTTTAAAGACTCTATTAATAACGATCAGGTGCGTTTTTACTATGACTTTAACGAGATGTTAATTGTTTTAGGTATTAATTGGCAGGGATTTTTAGTTTCATTCGAAATGGTAAAAGATAAGACAATTATCCATAATCGCCTGAAAAATTTTTATTCATAAATGAACTGTATTTTCTATTGCAAAAACGAACTGTGCTCAGTTGAGTAACGGCATCTATTGTTAATAAGATGCCGATACCCCCCATGAGTTAAATGTGAATACTTCATTCGGTAATTATCATTAATTACCTTGAAGAATGGCTAATAGTTGTTCTGGTGTTTTTACTGCTAAGATGCGCTCAAGTGTATCGTCTGCAATCACGGCACGCGTTAATTTACGCAAGATATCTAAGTGCTCATTTGATTTAGCTGCAATGCCAATGACAACATAAGCAATATTATTATCTTCATCCCATTTTATACCTTGTGGGTAATAAATCACTTTAAGCCCCGTTTCGATAACACTATCACGTTTTTCGGTTGTGCCATGTGGAATTGCTATACCATTACCCAAAAAAGTCGAAATTTGTGCATCACGATCGAACATTGCTTGAGTATAATCATTCTTGACTAATCCCGCGTTAATCATCTTTTCAGATACCGCTCTTATCGCATCTTGTTTAGAAAAAGAGCCATCTATGATTGAAATATCATTTGCATTAAGTTTTAAATCGCTCATTTGTTATCCTTATTTTGTTAGTCTACCGATAATGAGTGGTAGACTAATTTGTTGATTATACTGTTGCTTTAGTTGCTAATTTTCTGTTTTGTGCAATACGAACTAAACCTAATAAAATGGCGCCAACTATTGCACCAGCGAAAATACAACCTACCCATAAAAATGGTTTATTAACCAGTGGTAGCACTAAAAAACCACCATGTGGTGCAGGGACTTGAATTTGGCATAAAAATGTCAATACAGCTGCAATGGCAGACGATAACATCATAATTGGAATCACACGTAATGGATCTTTTGCTGCAAAAGGTATTGCTCCTTCTGTGATATGTGTTGCACCCAAAATATAATTGACCAGTCCAGCTGCACGCTCTTCTTCACTAAAGGCTTTATTGCGGAAGATTGTTGTTGAAAAAGCAATAACAAACGGTGGTGCAATACAAGCTGCAGAAACACCAGCCATAAAATAGAAATTACCTTCACCTAACAACATGGTACCTGTTACGTAAGCGGCTTTATTTACTGGGCCACCAAAGTCGAATGAACACATAGCACCAATAACAATACCCAATAAAACAGGATTAGCAGATTGCAGTGATTCTAGGAAAGACTTCATGGCATTATTTACTGTCGCAATCGGACCACCGAGTAAAAACATACCTGCACCAATCACAAATACGCCAATGAGTGGCATAATGAAAATGGATTTAAGCCCTTCAAATGAGCGTGGAAGTCCATCTAACAATTTTTTGACAAATAGCATTAAATAACCGGCAGCAAAACCAGCAATAATCCCACCAAGGAACCCAGCTCCGGTGATATTAGCAATCAGTCCACCGACAAACCCAGCAACCATTCCTGGTCGGCCAGCTATAGAGTACGCTAAGAAACCCGTAAAGATAGGAACCATAATGCCAAACGCTTGCCCACCAATTTTCATTAATAACGCGGCAAACTCATTATATTGAGCATTATCAGGGTTAGCTGAATATATCCCCCATAAAAACGATAACGCAATCAAAACCCCGCCAGCTACCACAAAAGGTAACATGTTCGAAACGCCGCTCATTAAATGTTTATAAATTTGACGACCAATGGATTCTTTAACTTCTATCGGGTTAGATGATGAATTGGATTTGTCTGTATTGTTATTTTTGCCTTTACGGATGGGAACAGCGCCAGATGTGATTTGTTCAATAAGTACTTTAGCTTTATGAATACCATCTTTAACAGGTACTTCAATAACAGGTAAACCATTGAAGCGGTCAGGGTTGACATCTTTATCAGCAGCAATAATTACCCCAATTGCCTCGTTAATATCTGCGTCTGTAATGGCGTTATCAACACCGCCAGCGCCATTGGTTTCTACTTTTATTTCAAAGCCTGCTTTTTCGGCTGCGCTTTTTAAGGCTTCTTCCGCCATATATGTATGTGCAATACCAGTTGGACATCCTGTGACAGCTAATATTTTTTTCATAATGCTCTCCTATTTACTTGATTTGGGTAACGACAACTTGATCCATATAAATGTCAATTTTGTCTAATTGACCTAATCCATCTGACTCGGCAACATTAGCGCCTGTTGCTGAGGCTTTTTTCATGGCTTTTTCAATACTTTGTTGTTCAAAAAGCCACTCACTAATAAATGCAGCAAGCGATGCGTCACCAGCACAAGCCGAACTAACTAGATTTATTTTCACCGCATTACAAAACCAAATATGCGTTCCGTCTGAAAAGTACATTCCTTTGTCACCCATTGTTAATAAAATGTTTTGTGCGCCTTGTGAATGAACAGTTTCCAGTGCGGTTATGATTTGCTGTTGGGTATTGGTTTCAAGTCCAAAAATTTCTTTTAGTTCATCGTCATTAGGTTTAATTAATAATGGCTGATACTTTAATAATTCACTTAATTTGGGATGACTAATATCAAGAATGACTTGGATATTTTTGGACATACATAAATCTAAGATAGACTGATAATAATCTGGCTCAATATTATTTGGCAGACTTCCGCTGATCACTAAATAACTGTTATTGGCTAGCGAACTAATAATCTCTAGCATTTCGCTTTTTTTGTTATCAGGAACAAACGGTCCTTTCCCCACCAATTTATATTCATTATGCCCATCGTTGACAAAAACATTGATACGCGTGATGTCATCAATAAAGCAAGGTTTGGTTTCAAGTTGTAATTTAGTTAATTCATCAACAATGTACTTACCCGAAAAGCCACCAAAGAAACCCAAAGCACAGGTTGGTTTATTGAATTTATGTAATACAATCGATACGTTGATAGCTTTACCATTTGGGCTATATTCAGTATGCGAAGTTCGATTGACGCAATTGGGATAAAGCCCTTGGCAACGAATATTCATATCAATGGCGGTATTGAGTGTTAAGGTATAGATCATCATGCTTAGCCTCTACAATTTTCCTGCACATCCGCATGTTGTGATGATTTTTTTGACGATCTCTTTCATTGCTGCTTTTGCAGGTTTCATATAGTGGCGAGGGTCATTTGCATCGGGATGTTCAATAAAATATTGTTTGAGGGCATCAGAAAACGCTATTTTTAATTCTGTCGCTACATTGACTTTACAAATACCGCGTTTAATACATTCACGTACATCTTTATCTGGCACGCCTGATGCGCCGTGTAATACTAGTGGAATATCGACCATAGAACGTATTTCAGATAAACGATCAAAGTCTAGTTTGGGTTCCGATTTATAAAGGCCGTGCGCAGTGCCAATTGCAATTGCCAGTGAGTCAATACCTGTCTTTTCTATAAATTCAACTGCTTGTTTAGCATTAGTGTATAAAGCATCTTTAGCATCAACAACTAAGTCATCTTCAACGCCACCTAGTCGTCCTAATTCTGCTTCTACACTGACATCGTAACGGTGAGCATATTCAACGACACGTTTAACAATGGCAACATTTTCAGCGAATGGAAAATGAGAACCATCAATCATCACAGAACGAATACCCGCATTGATTTTAGTTGTTATATCCTCATAGTCTTCATGGTGATCTAAATGAAGTGCTAAAGGAACATTATGTTTTTTCGACAACTCATAAGCAATGGCGACAATATTTTCTGTTCCTGCATAACTATAGGTTCCTGGGGTTCCTGCTAAAATGACAGGGGACTGTAATTCAGCAACTGTTTCTACAATGACTTGCATTGTTTCTAAATTATGGATGTTAAAGGCGGGTACGGCATAGTGCTCTTTTTGCGCTTTTTTTAACATATTGTGGCTGGAAATAATTGACATATAACTTCTCCTCAAATTTTTATTAACTACTTAATTTTTTAACTTTCGAATTGAAAGTTATTTTTTTAAATTATGATTGCAAAACGAAAGTTATACTAGTGTTAATAGCGTGAGGTGGATCACAAAAATAGATTTTAATATGTCGAACAAGATAAACTTGTTGCTAAAGTTTCATTTTAACGTTTAACTGGTCAAGGCTGATTTAAGACTACTAAATCGCGATAATTAACATTGATTCATGTTTAGGAATAAATTTCTTCACTCAATTGATGTTGACCACTTGTATGATAAATTTTATTATCATCGTTAGATATTTATCAGTTATATAGGAAATAAAATTTGGCTAGAGCGTCTTCAGCCCTACTAAAACGTAGGTTAGATATTGCCGAAATCGTACGTAAACAAGGTGAAGTAAAAGTAGATGACTTATCTGACAAGCTTCAAGTGTCTAATGTTACTATTCGGCAAGATTTAACATATTTAGAACAACAAGGTTATTTAAAACGATCCTTTGGTGGAGCAATTTATATTCCGCCTGAAAGTTTAGCTAACCAAACTTCTTTCGACTCTGTAAATTATAGTAATACCAATTTAAATATCAGTGAAATCGATATCGTTAAAAACTGTTTAGATTATATAAATGATGGCGATACACTTTTTTTAGGTCATGGCACTTTAATTCGAAAGCTCATTCCTTTTTTGCATAATAAAAAATCCCTACGATTGATTATGAATGATATTCAAAATGCTCAATTGGTTAAGGAGTTTTCAGATGCCGAAGTGATATTAGTTGGCGGTATGCTTTTAGAGGGTAATTTTTTGCAAAATAATAATGCGCTAACTGACATTGTTAACCAATTTTCTATTACCCATTTTATTGTCGAATTGGCAGCTATCAATGCTAATAATCATTTAATTATTGCTAATATTGATCAACAAAAAACGTATCAACAAATATTTAAAAATGCTGACCATACAATTGGCCTTTTACCTCAACGATTGGTAATGAATGATGAACACAGTATTGGAAAATTGAAGCATTTAGATACTGTTATATTATCAAGACCTGTTGTCACCGAATATCATCAACAATTATTAGATTCTAATTTTAAACAAGATGCGGTTAACAAATTTTGCGTGATCTATCGTAATGCAAAGGGGATGTAATATGCAATTTAAAATTTGTACTATTGGAGAATTGCTAGTTGAGTTTTTAGCTAAAGAAAAAAATCAACGTTTTGACGAACCGGGTGAATTTGTCGGACCTTTTGTCAGTGGAGCCCCAGCAATATTTGCAGATCAAGTTGCGAAATTAGGTTTTCCCGTTGTTTTTTTTGGTTGCGTTGGCAAAGATGCTTTTGGTCACATGTGCACGAAGCGATTAAAACAAGATGGTGTGATTATTGAGGGTATTACAACGCATTATAAAGCCAATACAGGCAGTGCATTTGTAACCTATAAAGGCTTAAATGAACGTGATTTTATTTTTAATATCCCAAATAGTGCCTGTGGCCTACTTTCGTTCAATCATATAAATGAAAGTTTATTAAAAGATTGTACTCATTTACATGTGATGGGCTCTTCACTTTATTCTTTTCGCGCTATTGATGCTATGCGTAAAGCACTTGATATTATTAAGAGTAAAGGCGGCACAATTTCGTTTGATCCAAATTTACGTAAAGAGATGTTTAATATTCAGGAAATGGAGCAATCGTTTGATTATATCATGGAGTATACCGATATATTTTTACCAAGCGAAAGCGAGGTGAGTTATTTTGCGCATAGCCATGATGAGAGTGAACAACAGACCATGTTTTCATTACTCGAAAAAGGAATTAAACATATTGTGGTGAAAAAAGGTAGTAATGGTGCAGACTATTATGGTCACGATGATAAAAATAAATTATATACACTTCATGTAGACGGTTTTGCCACAAACGTAATTGATCCAACTGGAGCGGGAGACTGCTTTGGTGCAACCTTTGTTAGTTTGATGTTAGCGGGATATTCTGTCAAACACGCTTTACGCTATGCTAATGCGAGCGGTGCTCTAGCCGTATCTAAAAAAGGTCCAATGGAAGGGACATCGACAATAGATGAATTAAAACAATTTATTTCTGAATATAAATAAATCTATTAAATACAATTGGTTGATTAAATTTGCAAAAAAAATCCCAATAACATGGTTATTGGGAAAACATAAGGAATAGGAAAACAATGAAATAAATGCATTGTCGAGTGTTAGTATGCACCTTTTTTTTAAAAATGTATGTAAAGATAACTAAATGATTGCTTAAATAGATTGTATCTATCTTGTTAAATAAATGTAAATGGCTTTGTTTTTATTAATAACTCATTATTTTTTAATGTGTTATCTATAAAAAGATCTCTAATAATGAGTTTAAAAACAGCTTGCCGTGCTCGGTTATTTGCCAATTATGTTTATTTTCAATTAAATAGTTTTGCTCTATGGCAAGGTCAATCTGCTTACTTACCGATTGCAAGGGTAAAAAAGTACGTTGTTCAAATTCGTGCTTTGGCGTTGCTTCAAATAATCGGAAACGATTCATAAAATATTCAAAGGGTAGATCTTGCGACGCTACTTGATAAGAGTTTTCTAAATATCGACCTTCTAAATACCCTTTGGGGTGACGTGTTTTTACTGTCCGGATAATTTTGCCATTCGATTGTGTAATTTTTCCATGTGCTCCGCAGCCAATTCCTAAATAATCGCCAAACCGCCAATAATTTAAATTATGTTCGCATTGATAGCCGGGTTTGGCATATGCTGAAGTTTCATATTGTTGATAGCCTTGTTCAGTTAAAAGTTGATGCCCTTGTTGATAAATTTCCCATAAATTATCGTCATCAGGTAAAATCGGTGGTTTGGAACCAAATAAGGTATTGGGTTCAATGGTTAACTGATACCAAGACAAATGCGGAGGGGCTAGCTTAATGGCTTGCTTTAAATCATACAATGCATCATCAATGGATTGATTCGGTAAACCATGCATTAAGTCTAAATTAAAACTATGTAAATGTAGGCTATGGGCAAGAATGGCTGCATTCATGGCTTCTTCTGGGTTATGTATCCGTCCTAAATTTGCTAGTTTAGTCGATTGAAAGCTTTGTACGCCAATTGAAATACGATTAATTCCTGCTTGCTGATAACCCTTAAACCTCTCTACATCAACAGAATTTGGATTTGCTTCAATCGTTACTTCTGCTTCATTTTCTATTGGAATAATTTTATTAACTTCGATTAATAACTGATTAATCAATTCCGCTGAAAATAGGCTTGGTGTGCCTCCACCGATAAAAATAGAGTGAATTGATCGATCATGACACAGTTTTGCATCTTGCCGTAAATCTTCAATAAGATGTTGAATATAGGCTTGATAATCAGGTGTTTTTTTCACCGTATGTGAATTAAAATCACAGTAAGGACATTTTTGAACACACCAAGGCATATGGATATATAAGCTAAGAGGAATTTTATAATCAAACATATGCCTTTCCATAAATTTTTGTCAAATACGCAGAATAAGTTTAAATGAGCTGGGTATATTACTCTCATTTATTAAAAAAAGCTTTTTTACCTTTATTCTATTTCTAGAATGTGTTGAAAAAGCGTAAAATAAAAACAATTTTAGATTTAGTTTATGACATTGATTGTCGATCAAATTAAATATTATAGGAGTAATTATGAGTATTTTAAAACAACTATTGGATAGCGCTAAACAATCTCAGTCTTTAAGCCCATCTGTTAAACAAACCACCTATGGTGAATTACCTATTTTAGTCATTAATCACCAAACTTGCACTGCCGCGGTTTCACTACAAGGTGCACATTTATTATTTTGGCAACCGACAACTGAAACTGCACCAGTCGTTTGGTTAAGTAACAACGCTGTATTTAAAAAAGGTACCGCTATTCGTGGTGGCGTACCCGTTTGTTGGCCTTGGTTTGGTAAATTAGGTGATCCTATGCATGGTTTTGCCCGTATAGTGCAGTGGACTTTAGATTCATGCAACGAAAATAATGAGGGTGTTGATCTTGTTTTATCGTTAACCAATAATCAACAAACTGAGCCGTTTTTTTCAAAACCTTTTCATGTTTGGTTACAAATTCACATTGGTACTACTTGCCAAGTCACGTTAACTTGCCAAGGCAATTTTGAAGTAACTAGTGCATTACATACCTATTTTGGTGTAGATAATATTAACAATGTACTTGTTAAAGGTTTAGGAGACAGCTATCAAGAACGTTTAACAAATGAAAATAAACCGACTACCGCAGGTCAGCTGACTTTCAATCAAGAAGTCGATCGTATTTACACTCATGCCGATAATAAGTTAATCATTAAAGATGGGCAACGTACTATTGAGCTAACTAATAATCATTCGACCGATGTTGTAACATGGAATCCATGGATAGATAAAGCAAAAGCAATGGCTGATTTTGCTGATAATGAATATCAATCTATGGTTTGTGTCGAAACTGCGTGTATTACTCAACCCCTAAAACTTTCGCCAACAGAAAAAGTGTCTTATGGTTTTAAGATAGAATTAATAAAGTAAATGGTAAACTGGTGTTACAAACTTAATCGATACTTGGTTTTGATTAATAGTAGTATGATTATTTGATTGCGTTTAATTGCATAACGCTTTATAATCGCTAGCGCTTTTTAAGCAACTATTTGATAGCCAATTACTGGGTCGCCTGTAATTGGTTTTTATTTGAAATTACTAAGAGAAATTAAAATGTTTACATTAAAAGCAGAAGTTAGAAAAGAGCATGGTAAGGGTGCGAGCCGCCGCCTGCGTCACGCTGGTCAATTCCCAGCTATTATCTATGGTGGAAGTGAAGCAGCAGTTTCTGTTGTGCTTGATCACAACCATATTTTTAATATGCAAGAAAAACCAGAATTTTATTCTGAAGTATTAACTATTGAAGTTGATGGCAAAGCAGTTAAAGTAAAAGTACAAGCAGTACAACGTCATCCATTCAAACCAAAATTAGTGCATATGGATTTTGTTCGCGTATAAATTATCCATCAGTTGGGTCGCACCCAACAATTACTAATTCACGCAAAAGGTCGCCTTCATGGTGACCTTTTGTTTTCGTATCAAATAAGGCAAATACCTATTGTTATGATTAACTCCACTAACTGAGTGTACATAGGTAGGACAACGTAATAAAATAGATAATATGCTTTTTTTAGGAGAAAATTATGTCTGATATCCCAGTTTGCGATTTAGTTATTTTTGGTGCTAAAGGGGATTTAACGAGACGTAAATTATTACCGTCTTTATATCAATTAGAAAAATATGGTAAGTTGCCAAAACAAACTAAAATTTTAGGCGTAGGTCGTGCTGATTGGGATCATGCTGCTTATTGCGAAGTAGCCAAAGAAGCATTGTCTACTTTCATGCCAGAACCTATCGACGAGGCGATTTGGCAACGATTTAGTCAACGACTTAATTTTCATAAATTAGATGTCAATAATCTTGCTGGTTTTAGCGCATTAAAGAGTGAACTTGACCAAACCAGACCAACTATTTTTTATTTTGCCATGCATCCTGGTGCGTTTGGTACTATCTGCCAAGGTTTAGCTGAAGCTGGATTAAATCAAATACAAAACCGAATTGTGATGGAAAAACCACTCGGTACCGACTTACAATCATCGCGTGAAATTAATGATTCAGTTGCGAAATATTTCAATGAGTCACAAGTTTATCGTATTGACCACTATTTAGGTAAAGAATCCGTTTTAAATTTATTAGCATTACGTTTTGCAAATCCTGTATTTGCCTCATTTTGGGATCGAAATTCAATAGATCATGTTGAAATTACTGTTGCTGAGCAAGTCGGTATTGAGGGACGTTGGGGATATTTTGATAAAGCTGGTCAAATGCGTGATATGGTACAAAACCATCTATTACAAATTTTAACTATGATTGCGATGTCTCCACCATCTAACCTTGGTGATGATAGCTTGCGTAATGAAAAAATAGCAGTACTTAATGCTCTTAGACCAATTAATAAAACCAATATTCGTGACAAAGTTGTTAGAGGCCAATATACCTCAGGATTTGTTAACGGTATTAATGTACCGGGATATTTAGAAGAAGATGGTGCAACTCCAGACAGCCATACTGAAACCTTTGTGGCTATCCGTGTCGATATTGATAATTGGCAGTGGGCGGGAGTCCCTTTCTATTTGCGTACAGGTAAGCGTTTACCAAGCAAATGCTCTGAAGTGGTTGTTTATTTTAAACCATTACCACTGAATTTATTTAGTGAATCTTATCCTGAACTGCCACAAAATAAGTTAACCATTCGATTACAACCTGATGAAGGTATGGATATTGAAATCCTTAATAAAGTGCCAGGGTTAGATAGTACCCATACTTTACAAACAACTAAACTTGATTTAAGTTTTAGTGAAACTTTCCATCAACATCGTGCCGATGCTTATGAACGCTTGCTACTTGAAGTGATGCGAGGACGACAAGCACTATTTGTTCATCGTGACGAAGTCGAAGCTGCTTGGAAATGGGTTGATTCTATTATCAATGCATGGGATGCTGATAATGACACACCAAAAACTTATCAAGCTGGTACTTGGGGACCGGTTGCATCAGTCGCTTTAATTACTAAAGATGGCTATTCATGGCATGAATTTGAATAAAAGGAATATCAAATATGGTTACACTAAATAAATATGCAACAAGTGAGTTATTAGTTGAAGACCTGACTTCACACATCGTGAATGAACTTACCAAAGCGATTGAAATTAAAGGACAAGCTTCGATAGCCGTATCAGGGGGTAAAACGCCTATTCCTTTATTTATTTCTCTTAGTGAGCAAAATTTAGATTGGAGCCGAGTATTTATTACTCTGGTTGATGATAGATGGGTTGATGATACTGATGATGCCAGTAATGAAAAATTAGTCATGACTTACTTATTACAAAATAAAGCAAAGTTGGCTAATTTCGTCGGTTTAAAAAATAGCTGTAATAATCCATTTGATGGCGCGTCAATTACTGAAAAACAGTTAGACAAAGTACCAATGCCGTTTGATGTATTAATTCTAGGTATGGGGGAAGATGGTCATACTGCGTCATTATTCCCTGGTGCTGCGAATTTAGCTGCCGGTTTAGATATGAAATCAGGCCATAAAGTTGTCGGTATGACACCATTAACAGCGCCTCTAGATCGAATTACTTTAACGCTGCCTACTATTTTAAATAGTCACAATATCTATTTACATTTAGTTGGTGATAGTAAAATGTCAGTATTAGAACAAGCCGAACAAGGTAAAGATATTAACCAAATGCCAGTTAGAGCAATTTTACAGCAAGATAAAGTCAATGTGACCATATTTTGGACTGCTGCATAAAAACCTATTGATTGTGCCGACTTATGTCGGCCACAATCTTTCTTTAAAGCCTTAATCATTATTCATCCATTATTAGTAATATTTAATCCCATTACTTTATTCACAACACCTCTTAATCATATTTTTTACTATTTTAGTACGAGCGTTATTAAAAAAATAACTATTTAACAAATTGATTTAAAACAATATTTTTAATATTTAAAGTTGGAGCTATTTTTAGTAAAAATAGCGTGCACTTATTTTTATGCGTATTTGCGAAATTAATTGATTAAATACCTATTATTTTTGTAACTTTTGTGGTAAAAAGTGGGTTTAAGTGGTAAAAAAGTAAGAATTATTTAACCATCTGATTTTAATCAATAAAAAAATAATAAAAATTTAAAGAAAACGGTGCTTTCATGTTCAGTGGTGCAACTTCAGTCAATTTAGATAGTAAAGGGCGGATGGCTATTCCTACTCGCTATCGTGATTCTTTGTCTGAAGGCATGGTTTGTACAATTGGTTTATACCATTCTTGCTTGTCACTTTACTCAATTTCTGAATGGAAAAGTATTGAAAAGCAACTATCAACACTTTCTACTATTGTTGAGTCAGAGCGTCGAATAAAACGATTATTATTAGGCTATGCAATTGAGTGCCCTATGGATAATTCAGGTAGGATTCTATTACCGCCTACATTACGCACATACGCAAAATTAGAAAAACATGTCATGTTTGTAGGTCAATCTAATAAATTTGAAATTTGGGATGAAGTCATCTGGTATCAACAAATTAGTGAAGATATTGCTGAGCTATCGGCTGATATTACAAACTTATCCGATAATTTAAAAAATTTAACGATTTAACTAAATAATAGAGTACAAGACTAATGAGCTATCTACATACAACTGTTTTACTAAATGAAGCTATTGCAGCATTAAATATAAAAAAAAACGGTATTTATGTTGATGGGACTTTTGGTCGAGGCGGTCATTCTCGTTTAATTCTCGATCATCTAGGTAATCAAGGAAGATTAATTGCCATTGATCGCGATGCCAAAGCTCAACAGGCAGCGAGTGAAATAATTGATCCGCGATTTACCTTTATTCGTGGTGAGTTTTCTAATGTATATCAATATATTGATAATTTAGGCTTACTTGGTAAAGTTGATGGTTTTTTATTGGACCTTGGGGTTTCTTCTCCGCAACTTGATGATCCACAAAGAGGATTTTCGTTTATGCGCGATGGTCCGCTTGATATGCGGATGAATAATCATCAGGGCATGACAGCAAGTGAGTGGCTATTAAATAGTGATGAAGCCGATATAGCATGGGTATTAAAAACATTTGGTGAAGAAAAATTTGCTAAACGTATTGCGCGAGCTATTGTCGAAAAAAACAAAATTATGCCCATTACTCGCACATTAGAATTAGCCAATTTAATTGAACAAGCAACACCTAAAAAAGATAAACATAAACATCCAGCAACACGGAGTTTTCAAGCAATTCGTATATATATTAATAGCGAACTTGAAGAAGTTGAACAAGCGTTGAACGCCAGTTTGTCGATACTTGCCAACCAAGGACGGCTTGCCGTAATTAGTTTTCATTCTTTAGAAGATCGAATAGTTAAGCAATTTATTAGCAAACAGAGTAAAGGACCTGAGTTGCCAGCAGGATTACCACTAACTGAACAACAAATTAAACAATATGGTGGTGCCCAGTTAAAATCACTTGGCAAAGTAAAACCAAGTATGGATGAGATTAATCACAACCCGCGTTCAAGAAGCGCAATATTAAGGGTAGCTGAAAGGAAAAATGAACAGTAATCAAGCAAATGATAGCGAAAATTTTTATGCTGAAATCGACAATCAAAAGCGGCCAAGTAAAAGTTTATTTGGCTTAATTGTTGGTGATTTGCTAGGCCATCAAAAAATTTCATTATTATTACTTATACTTATCATTATTACAGCTGGAGCAGTATTAATCACAACGCAACAAGTTCGTAAGCAACTATTTGAACGTGAGCAACTTTTACTAGAACAAGATGTTTTAGAGAGCGAATGGCGTAATTTAGTTATTGAAGAAAATGTACTTGCAGATCCGAAACGTGTTGAAGATAAAGCTAAAAATCAATTGGGTATGTCATATGTGACGCCTCAAAATGAAACCGTTATTGTGATAAAGAGTAAATAATGAAACCTGTAGTGAAAAATAATAAAGATAAAACTAAAAAGGTTGTAAAAACAAACAAAGCAAATAAACCGAACAAAAAACAGTTTTTTACACCTAACCGTTTTTATGTTGTCTATGGTTTTATTATATTTGCTATTGTGTGTTTAATTATTCGAATGGCAATATTGCAGATAATAGAACCAGATAAGCTTATTGCTGAAGGTAATAAACGCTCCATTCGCCATCAAGAAATGGATGCGCCGCGTGCCATGATCACTGATCGTAATGGTCGAGCGCTTGCTGTAAGTGTACCAATGTTTGATGTATGGGCAGATCCTAAAATTGTTGTACAAAAAGGTGGTGTAAAGGCTGATGATATAAGGTGGCAAGGTTTAGCCAAAACGCTCAATATTTCAATGTCAACCTTACAGCAAAAATTGAGTAATCCATCTATGCGTTTTGTGTATTTAACTAAGCAAATTACACCAACAATAGCGGATTATTTAAAACAGTTAAAATTACCGGGTATTTCGTTTGCTAAAACATCCAAACGTTATTATCCAGCAGCTGAAAATATTGCGCAGCTAATTGGTTTAACCGATATCGATGATAATGGAACCGAACGGGGTTCTGAAGGGATAGAAAAAAGCTTCAATAAATGGTTAATTGGTGAATCAGGACAACGAATCGTAAGGCGTGACCGAGTAGGTCGGGTTATTGAAGAGTTAGAACGAACTGATAGTGAAGCCGCATCCGATTTAACGTTAAGTATTGATGAACGCTTGCAATCTTTAGTGTATAGCGAATTAAGCCAAGCGGTTGAATTTAATAAAGCAGATAGTGGAACGGCTGTTTTAATTGATGTACATACAGGTGAAATTTTAGCGATGGCAACTAGCCCATCTTATAATCCTAATAATCGTTCTTCTATTGATTATAACTTATTACGTAATAGAGCTGTCACTGATGCGTTTGAACCTGGTTCAACAGTTAAACCATTAGTTGTTATGGCCGCATTAGAGAAAAAAATTGCAGATGTAAATACTATCATTGACACCCGACCATTTTTTGTTAATCGGTACGAAATTAAAGATGTGTCGTATCAAAAATCATTAAATCTAGCGGGCATTTTAGAAAAATCAAGTAATGTTGGGGTCAGTAAATTAGCATTACAAATGCAGCCAGGCGAGTTAGTTGAATTTTATAGTCGTTTTGGTTTAGGTCAGCCAACGGGATTAGGATTAGGTGGTGAAGTTAGTGGATCTATTGCTGCTGATCGTACCAGAAAATGGGCGGATATTGAGCGAGCCACCTTTGCATTCGGGTATGGTTTAAGTGTCACACCGTTACAATTAGCCAGAGCTTATGCAACTATTGGTAGTTACGGTATATATAGACCTGTTTCAATTTTAAAAATAACAGAACCGGTTAAAGGTGAACGCGTAGTACAAGAAAAAATAGCCAAAACGGTAGTGCAATTGATGGAAGCTGTGGCTGTGACAGGTGGGGGAACTAAAGCTTCGGTACCTGGTTATAGTGTGGGTGTTAAAACAGGTACTGCAAAAAAATTATCGGGTGGACGCTATGTCAATCAATATCTAGCTTATACCGCAGGAATTGCACCGGCAACCGGCCCTAAATATTCATTAGTTGTCGTTATTGATAACCCGAAAGCTGGTCAATATTATGGTGGTTCAGTATCCGCACCAGTTTTTAGCCGAATTATGGGGGGCGTTCTTCGAACAATGAATGTGAAGCCAGATCGTCAAGTTGATGGGCAAATGATTATTTATTAACAGGTGGTAAATGATGTCTACAAGCACATTTAAAACATTATTTGAATTATTAGGTGGAACTAGCAAATTAGAATTAGCTGATTTTCCGCTTAATCATTTACGTATCGATAGTCGTCAAGTGGAAAAAAACGATGTGTTTGTTGCGATCAAAGGGCATGCCGTAGATGGTCGTAATTTTATTCAACAAGCTATTTTGGCGGGTGCCGTTGCGATACTAATTGAAACTAATCGGAAATCAAATAATTTAAAAATTGATTATCTTAAGCAAGATGATAAGTCTGTAATACCACAAATAAGTATTTTTCAATTGTCACATCGTTTGTCGATGATCGCTAATGATTTTTATCATTCACCTTCCAAAAAATTGTCAGTGATTGGGGTAACCGGCACTAATGGTAAAACCACAGTGACACAACTTATTGCTCAATGTACTACATTATTAAATGAAAAAACCGCTATTTTAGGTACTATTGGCAATGGTATTTATAATAATCAGCTTGAACCATCAAACAATACCACGGCGTCAGCTATCGATGTACAAACTTTATTAGCGGATTTTGTGAAAAAGCATGTCAAAGTTGTAGCAATGGAAATTTCTTCACATGGTTTAGCCATGGATCGCGTTAAAAGTTTAAATTGTGTCGCAACCGTATTTACCAATCTTAGTCGAGATCATCTTGATTATCATAAAACTATGAGTAAATACGCGAAAGCAAAATGGTCATTATTCACTCCAGAAGAAAAGCAAAAGCAAGTGCTAAATTCGGGCAAATCAATTGTTAATTATGATGATAAATATGGCAAGCGATGGATTGAAAAACTGACACAAGTAACAGCGGTATCATGCCAGCCTAAATCGTTACGTCGTTTAAAAGCATTAAATATACCTTATGCTGGCGTATCGATGATTGAATACCACGATAAAGGTGCCAAAATTCATATGGAATCAAGTTGGGGAAATGCCATTATCAATAGCCGATTATTAGGTGAATTCAATGTTGCTAATCTGCTTTTGTCTATTGCAACCTTATTAACTTTAGATTACCCATTTTTTGCTGTCGTGAATATGGCCTCTTTTCTTAAACCAATTTGTGGACGAATGGAAGTTCTGCACGAAAAAAATAGTCCTACAGTCATTGTTGATTATGCGCATACGCCAGATGCATTACAAAAAGCGTTACAAGCTAGCCGAATTCACTGCAAAGGAACGTTATGGGTGATTTTTGGTTGTGGTGGTGATAGAGATAGTGGAAAGCGTCCATTAATGGCTGAAGTGGCTGAACAATTTGCTGATCAAATTGTACTGACTAATGATAATCCGCGCACTGAAGATGAAATGAACATTATTCATGATATACAACAAGGGTTACATGATGGTACCCATGTAAAAGTCATCCCTGATAGAAAACAAGCGATTACTTATACACTAAAACAAGCTAAATCTAATGATGTAATATTAATTGCAGGCAAAGGGCACGAGGATTACCAAATTGTAGGTAAAACCAAATATCACTATTCCGATCAAGAAACAGTGAAACAGCTTTTAGGAGTAGCGAATCAATCATGATTCCATTACAAATTAAACAAATCAAAAAAGTCGTAAATGGTGAATCTTATCATATCTTAAATGAAGATATGATGATTGACGCTATTTGTACAGACTCCAGAAACATTATCAAAAATGCAGTATTTATTGCCTTAGTGGGTGATCATTTTGATGGACATGTTTTTGTTGAACAAGCAATAGAACAAGGCGCTAGTCTGGTTATTGTTGATCATAAAATTGACAATAATGCTATTGCTCAAATTGTTGTTGAGGATACAAAAATTGCGCTTGGGCTTATTGCGGCGGCCGTTCGTCAGTTAAGTCATGCTAAAATTGTTGCGCTCACTGGTTCCTCGGGTAAAACCTCGGTTAAAGAAATGACTGCCGCAATTTTACAACATTGCGGTCAAACACTTTATACTCAGGGCAATTTTAATAATGATATTGGTGTACCATTAACGTTATTTCGTCTAACTGAGCAAGATCAATATGCAGTAATAGAATTAGGCGCGAATCACATTGGTGAAATTGCGTATACAACTAATATTGTTAAACCCCAAAGTGCTTTAATTAATAATATTGCACAGGCGCATCTTGAAGGCTTTGGTTCGCTTGATGGAGTAGCAACCGCTAAAGGTGAAATTTTTGCAGGATTAGCGAATAATGGTATTGCTATCATCAACTTAGATAGCTGTAGTGATAAGTGGTTTAATTCGCTAGGTAACAAAACGGTCTGGACTTTCTCATTATCTAATCCATCTGCTAATTTTTATGCCAGTAATATTCAAATCGCTCAGACCACTTCATTTATCTTACATACGCCTAATGGTCAATGTGAACTAGAACTTCCCTTGATTGGTGAACATAATGTTTCTAATGCGGTTGCAGCGTCAGCTTTAGCGATTTCTGTAGGCGCAACGTTTAATCAAATTAAGCAAGGTTTAGCTACCTTAAAACCGGTAAAAGGTCGTTTGTTTCCAATACAATTAAATCAAACCCAGTTAATTTTGGATGATTCTTATAATGCCAATGTTGGTTCAATGTCGGCTGCTATTAAGGTTTTAGCAAAACAACCTGGCTATCGAATTTTAGTCGTTGGTGATATGGCTGAATTAGGCGAAGATGCCGAAAAATATCATCAGCAAATAGGTGAGCTTGCTCATCACGAAAAGCTTGATTGTGTCATTAGTGTCGGTAATTTAAGTCAATTTATTAGCCAGTATAGTGGTGTCGGCCACCATTTTAATCATAAACAAGATGCAGTAAATTATCTGTTAATGTTACTACGTCAACATCCAATTTTAACCATGCTAGTTAAAGGATCACGTAGCGCTAAAATGGAAGAACTCATCGAAAAAATTCAAATTGAACAATGTTGATTCAGGATTAAAATTATGTTGTTTTTAATATCAGAATATTTAGTTAAATATTTTACTTTTTTTAATGTCATTTCTTATTTAACGGTCAGGGCTATCTTAGCGCTGTTAACTTCATTAGCCATTTCATTAATTATGGGGCAAAAGGTCATTGATTGGCTACAAAAATTGCAGATTGGTCAAGTTATTCGTAATGATGGACCAGAATCGCATTTAAGCAAAAAAGGGACGCCAACAATGGGGGGAACCCTTATTTTGGCATCAATATCGATTTCAGTTTTTTTATGGGCAGATCTACGTAATCCTTATGTTTGGGTAACCTTATTTGTTTTAATTGGTTACGGCATTGTTGGTTTTGCTGATGACTATTTAAAAGTTATTCGTAAAAATACAGCCGGCCTTATTGCTAGATGGAAATACTTTTGGCAATCGGTTATTGCCTTAATTGTTGCGTTTGGCCTTTATGCCTATGGTAAAGATACTGCGGTAACCGTATTAGTCGTTCCTTTTTTCAAAGATGTGATGCCACAATTAGGATTGTTCTTTATTTTGCTAACCTATGTGGTCATCGTTGGTGCCGGTAATGCAGTTAATTTGACGGATGGACTTGATGGACTTGCAATCATGCCAACAGTATTTGTTGCAGCGGGTTTTGCTTTGGTATCTTGGGCTACAGGTAATGTTAATTTTGCAGCTTATTTACATATTCCCTATATTAAATTCAGTGGAGAACTCATGATTGTTTGCACTGCAATCGTCGGTGCAGGGCTTGGCTTTTTATGGTTTAACACGTATCCGGCAATGGTATTTATGGGCGATGTCGGTTCTTTGGCTTTAGGTGGTGTGTTTGGCATCATCTCAGTATTATTACGCCAAGAATTTTTATTACTGATAATGGGCGGTATATTTGTTATTGAAACATTATCGGTAATTTTACAGGTTGGTTCCTATAAGTTGCGTGGTAAAAGAATTTTCAGAATGGCGCCAATACATCATCATTATGAACTTAAAGGTTGGCCAGAACCTCGGGTGATTGTTCGTTTTTGGATTATTTCATTAATGTTAGTATTAATTGGGTTATTAACATTGAAATTACGTTAATTAATAAGATCAGGATTAAATCATGATTAGCTATCAGGGCAAAAACGTTGTAATTATTGGCTTAGGCATCACAGGGCTTTCTTGTGTTGACTATTTTCTTGCTCAAAATGTGATTCCCAAAGTCATTGATACACGTTTAAAGCCACAAGGATTAGAACTATTAGACAGTCGTATTGAATACCATTTAGGTGATCTAAAGCTTGATTGGTTGTTAGATGCTGATTTAATTATCGCAAGTCCTGGTATAGCTTTATCTACGCCACAATTACAGCAAGCGGCAAATCAAGGTATTGAAATTATAGGCGATATAGAACTTTTCTGCCGCGAGGTTAACAAGCAAGCCAATAAGCAAGTAGTTGCCATTACTGGAGCCAATGGTAAAACAACCGTCACAACATTGGTTGGTGATATTGTTAAATCATCAGGTATTAAGGTTGGTGTTGGCGGTAATATTGGTGAGCCGGCATTATCACTTTTAAAACAAAATGCTGATGTGTATGTGCTTGAACTGTCAAGTTTCCAATTAGAAACAACTTATAGTTTACAAGCAACTGTAGCGACGATTTTAAATATATCCGAAGATCACATGGATCGCTATCCGCTAGGTTTAATGCAATATGCTCAAGCTAAACAACGCATCTATCATAATGCAAAATATTGCGTATTTAATCAAGATGATAAATTAACAATACCCGAGTCTAATGAGCAAAATTGTGTCTCATTTGGGGTAAATAAAGGCGATTACCATTTAGATAATAATTGTGAACACTTAATTGCACAAAACGAAGTGGTTTTATCGACTAAAGAGATGAAACTAATTGGGCGTCATAATTATTTAAATGCGTTGGCTGCGTTGGCTATTAGTGATCGATTAGGTATTCCCAGAGCATCAAGTTTAGCAACCATAGCTACCTTTCAAGGTTTAGCTCACCGATTTGAATTGGTATATGAACAAAATGGTGTGAAATGGATTAATGATTCAAAAGCGACCAATGTTGGAAGCACTGAGGCAGCGTTAAATAGTGTAGTTTGTCAAGGTAAGTTATATTTATTATTAGGTGGTGATGGAAAATCTGCCGATTTTACCCCTTTAATTCCTTACTTACAAAATAACCAGATTGAAGTTTTTTGTTTTGGACGAGACCGTCAGTTACTTGCAAAATTAGCTCCGAGTAAAACTACAATGACAGAAACCATGGCAGATGCAATGCAACTAATCGCTAATAAAGTTAAGGTGGATGATGTGGTATTGCTTTCTCCTGCGTGCGCCAGTTTAGATCAATTTAAAAATTATATTGAGCGCGGTAATCAGTTTGCTCAACTGGCAAAGCAATATGCTCAAAGGAGTGAAAAATGACGTTTTTTTGGATAAAAAAACAGGTAAATCCAAATATACCGTTTGATAATTCATTACTATGGACAGTATTTGGTTTAATGATTTTTGGTTTAATTATGGTGACATCTGCATCGATGTCATTTAGTGAAACTAATCCTTTTTTCTATACCCAGCGTGAATTAATTCAGTTGGCTATGTCCCTGTTTTTAATGTTTGTGACATTGTATATTCCTATGCAGCGCTGGCAACAATTTAGTACCGCTCTTTTAATTGTTGCTATTATTATGTTAGTTATTGTTCTAGGCATAGGCTCTTCAATCAATGGTGCATCGCGTTGGATCCCACTGGGCGTTTTTAATTTCCAACCGGCTGAGTTAGCCAAATTATCTTTATTTATTTTTCTAGCAGCCTATCTATCACGCAAATCAGATGAAGTGCAAAATCGTTTTTGGGGATTTTTTAAACCCATGGTGGTGATGGCTGTTTTATCAATTCTACTCTTAAAACAACCCGATTTAGGTACCGTGATTGTGCTGTTTATGGTAACCATTGGTATTTTATTTATTGCCGGTGCTCAGTTGTGGCAATTTATCGCTATTTTGTTAACGGGTGTTGGTGCTGTGATATGTTTGATTTTATATGAAGCTTATCGTTTAACCCGTTTATTAACTTTTCTTGATCCTTGGCAAGACGCAACAGGATCGGGTTATCAGTTAGTTGCCTCATTGATGGCCATTGGTAGTGGTGGTATTACCGGTCAAGGAATGGGCAATTCAATTCTTAAATTGGGCTATTTACCCGAATGTCATACAGATTTTATTTTTTCCATTATTTCTGAGGAATATGGTTATATTGGGGTTGTTGCTTTATTGATGTTGTTATTTTTTCTCACATTTAAAGCATTAGCTATTGGATATAGAGCACTTAATGATGGTTCGCAGTTTTCAGGTTATTTAGCTTGTGAAATTGGTATTTGGTTTGGCTTTCAAACTTTCGTTAACATAGGCGTAACATCAGGTATGTTACCAACTAAAGGGTTAACATTACCATTTATTAGCTACGGTGGTTCAAGTCTTATTGTAATGAGCATTGCTGTTGCTATATTACTACGAATAGACTATGAGTTTAGACAAAAACAAGCACAAGCAAGAATAAGGTCAATAAAGTAATGAAAAAATTATTAGTGATGGCTGGTGGCACAGGCGGTCATGTATTTCCAGGTATTGCCGTTGCACATTATTTGATGAAACAAGGGTGGCAAGTTAGGTGGCTTGGTACGGCAGATAGAATGGAAGCGCATTTAGTTCCTGAAAATGGTATTGATATTGATTTTATCCAAATATCAGGTTTACGCGGAAAAGGGATAAGCGCTTTATTAAAAGCGCCTTATAAAATTGTTAAAGCGGTTTTGCAAGCAAGAAAAATTTTGAAAGCTTATCGTCCTGATGTAGTGCTTGGTATGGGCGGATATGTATCAGGTCCAGGTGGCATTGCAGCTAAAACTTTAGGTATACCTATTGTATTACATGAACAAAATGGTATTGCTGGTTTAACTAACAAATGGTTAGCGAAAATAGCAACTAAGGTGCTTCAAGCTTTTCCTACTGCTTTCCCCCACGCTGAGGTTGTGGGTAATCCGGTTCGCAATGATTTATTGCAACTAGCTGATCCTATTGAAAGATTGAAAGATAGACAAGGTCCGATTCGAGTATTAGTAATGGGCGGTAGCCAAGGTGCTAAAGTGATTAATGATATTGTGCCTAAAGTGATAACCAAATTGTCCGATAAATATGTAGTTTGGCATCAAACAGGAAAAGGAATGCTAGAATCAGTTTCTCAGTCTTATCAAGATTGTGATATGACAAACAATAAAATTACTGAATTTATTTCAGATGTTGCCGAGGCTTATAATTGGGCGGATATTGTCATTTGCCGAAGTGGGGCACTAACAGTGAGTGAAATTGAAGTGGTCGGAATAGGGGCGATTTTCGTGCCATTTATGCATAAAGATCGCCAACAATATTGGAATGCCAAATCTTTAGCCGATATTGGTGCTGCAACAATTATTGAACAACCCGATTTTAATGTTGCGTCGCTTTCTCATTTACTTGAAAATTTAAATCGATCTGAGTTAATAGATATGGCCGTTAAGGCTAAAAGTTTAGCTATTGTGAATTCGACAGAAAGAGTGGCTCAAACCCTGTGTTCAGTAGTAAAATGATTAATTTTTTATATAATGTGATGTAATCATCTTACTTAAGGTGTGTAAGGTTAATAATATCGTTATGTCCTATCAATCATTGAGTTAATTAATAATAACCATAATAGAATGCTCAATAAAGTTATGACATAACACGTAAATAAAAACAGAATAATTAGGAGTTAGATTGTGAATACGAAGGAATTAGCTGAATTAAGAGCAATTATTCCCGAAATGAAACGCGTCAAACATATCCATTTTGTTGGGATTGGTGGCGCTGGCATGGGAGGAATTGCCGAAGTTTTGGCTAATGAAGGTTATCAAATTAGTGGATCGGACATTGCAGAAAATGCAGTAACACAACATTTAGAGACATTAGGCGCAAAAATTGTTATTGGGCATGCGGCTGAAAATATACTCGATTCAAGTGTTGTTGTGATATCTTCAGCTATTTCGCAAGATAACATAGAGGTTGTTGCGGCGCGTGAAGCGCGTATTCCTGTTATTCAACGGGCAGAAATGTTAGCCGAACTAATGCGTTTTCGCTATGGTATAGCCATTGCTGGTACACACGGTAAAACCACAACAACAGCCATGGTCACAGCCATCTATGCTGAAGCAAAACTTGACCCTACTTTTGTTAATGGTGGATTGGTTAAAGCAGCAGGTACACATGCGCAACTAGGTAGCAGCCGTTATTTTATTGCCGAAGCAGATGAAAGTGATGCTTCATTTCTTCATTTGCAACCAATGGTATCGATTGTCACCAATATTGAACCTGATCATATGGATACTTATCAAGGTAATGTCGAAAATCTTAAACAGACATTTATCTCATTTTTGCGTAATCTTCCTTTTTATGGTTTAGCAATAATGTGTTATGACGATCCATTTAATCGTGATTTATTACCTATTGTAGGGCGTAAAATTATCACTTATGGATTTAGTGAAGAAGCGGATGTCGTCATTAAAAATTATCGTCAGGAACAAGGTATCAGCTATTACACGGTGTGCCGACCAAATCATGAAGATTTACAGATAGAATTAAATGCACCAGGAAAACACAATGCGTTAAATTCAGCTGCTGCAATTATTGCTGCCACAGAAGATGGTATTGACGATGAGTCAATTATTCATGCATTAGCTAAATTTGCGGGCACCAGTAGACGGTTTGATTTATTGGGGGTATTCCCTCATGTCAATGGCAGCGATATTATGATGGTGGATGATTATGGTCATCATCCAAGTGAAGTTAATGCAACAATACAGGCAGCAAGAAATGGTTGGCCCGATCGTCGATTAGTCATGCTATTTCAACCCCATCGATATACTCGAACACGGGATTTATTTGATGATTTTGCGCAAGTACTTTCTCAAGTCGATGCGCTGGTTATGTTGGATGTTTATTCCGCCGGTGAGCAACCTATTGCGGGAGCGGATAGTCGATCTTTATGTCGTTCGATTCGTAATCGCGGTAAAGTTGATCCGATTTATGTTTCCGATTTAGATCTTCTACCTGAGATTATGCAGGAATTATTGCAAGGTGGTGATTTATTATTAACACAAGGTGCTGGTAGTGTGGGTCGCATTGCTCGACAATTGGCCAGTGCTCAATTATATTCAAAAGAGGTATAATAATCATGAACGATAAAGTAGCTGTATTATATGGTGGTACCTCTGCGGAACGTGAAGTATCGATTAAATCTGGTCGTGCGGTGCTAGCCGGATTATTGGCCAGTGGGATTGATGCTCATCTTATTGATACTAAAGATCATGCAATTACGGATCTAAAACAACAAGGTTTTAATAAAGCTTTCATCATACTGCATGGACGTGGCGGTGAAGATGGTATTGTTCAGGCCATTTTAACTTATCAAAATATTCCTTATACAGGCAGTGATGTGTTGTCATCTGCATTGACAATGGATAAATTAAAAACCAAATTAATTTGGAAAGCAATGGATTTGCCGGTTGCCAATTATGTTATGGTTAATAAAACCCAACCTGTTGATGTTGAGTCTATTGTTAAACAACTTGGTTTACCGCTATTTGTAAAGCCAATTCATGAAGGCTCAAGCGTTGGGATGGCAAGAGTTAATGAAATCTCTGAATTGAAAGATGCTATAGATGTTGCTTTTCAATATGATGATGCGGTGATGGTTGAGTCATTTTTATCTGGACCAGAATTTACAGTAGCAATTGTTGGTGAAGAAGTTTTACCTGCAATTTACATTAAACCCGCTACCAAATTTTACGATTATGATGCAAAGTATCTATCTGACTCAACACAATACTTTTGTCCAAGCGGGTTACCAGAAAATAAAGAACAAGAAATTCGTAAATTGGCGCTTGATGCTTATAAAGCAGTAGGATGTCGAGGATGGGGAAGGGTAGATATTATGTTTGATGATAATCAAAATCCCTATTTACTTGAAGTCAATACTGCTCCAGGTATGACAGATCATAGTTTAGTGCCAATGGCAGCCAAGCAATACGGTTGGTCATTTAGTGAATTAGTTACACGAATTTTAAAACTGGCAACTATATAAATGGCCCTATTTTTATGAAACAAGTTAGGCAAGCAGCACATCGACGAGAAGACAAAAAAAGAAGGCGGCTGCTTATATTTCGTAGTACAGAACAATTAATGGGATTTTTGTTCTTTATTATGATTATTTTAATTAGTGCTTGGATTGTGCAAAGTATTAAAGACTGGATGGATGATCCTGAACAAATGGTATTGTCCCAGTTAACATTGAGCGGAGAACACACTTATACAACGGAAAATGACCTTCGTGAAGCGATTTTAGGTTTAGGTCTACCTAATACTTATATTGGACAAGATGTTGATGATATTCAGCAAGAGGTCATGCGCTTTCCATGGGTTAAGCATGCCAGTGTACGAAAACAGTGGCCGGATCGATTGATTGTTTATGTCGAAGAGTATAAACCGGCATTTTATTGGAATGATTTATTTTTACTTGATGAAAATGGCGTTGTATTTAGTGTACCTTTGGATCGTATTAGCGATTTAAAATTGCCAAGGCTATATGGTCCTGAAGGTAAAGCAAAATCAGTACTTGAAACATACTATAAATTAGATAATTTATCTAAAAAACTGGCTAATAATCAGTTGGCATTAAAGATTGACGCGGCAATATCCGATGAGCGAAATGCTTGGCAACTGATGGTAAAACAATGTATTGCTGGTATATGTGTTGAAGATCAGGAAATAAAATTGGTGTTAGGAAGTGAAAACATCGAAGAGCGTTATCAACTATTTATGAAATTATTTCCTGAAATACAATCAAGAATACCAACAAATGAAAGAATAACGGTCGCTGATTTACGTTATGAAAATGGTATTTCAGTAACAAGAGAAAAAATAGCGCAGTAAGGAATAAATAAAGGCTGAAGTATGAAAGCAACAGAAAAAAAATTGGTTGTAGGACTAGAAGTTGGTACATCAAAAGTACTTGCTCTTGTTGGTGAGGTTCTTCCCGATGGTATCATTAATATCATTGGTGTAGGGCATTGCCCATCAAAAGGCGTTGATAAAGGTGGTGTTAACGATCTAGAATCTGTGGTGAAATCAATCCAACGAGCTGTTGATCAAGCTGAGCTAATGGCAGATTGCCAAATATCTTCGGTTTATTTAAGTCTTTCTGGCAAACATATTCGTTGTCAAAATGAGATTGGTATGGTGCCAATTGCAGATGAGGAAGTGACCGCCGAAGATGTTGAAAATGTGGTGCATACAGCAAAATCAGTCAGAATTTTAGATGAACATCGAATCTTACATGTTATTGCCCAAGAATATTCCATTGATTTACAAGAAGGGATAAAAAATCCGATTGGTTTGTCTGGCGTACGTATGAAAGCTAAAGTGCATTTGGTCACTTGCCATAATGATATGGCCAGAAACATTGTAAAAGCTGTTGAACGTTGTGGTTTAAAAGTTGATCAGCTTATTTTTTCTGGTTTAGCATCGAGTTATGCAGTATTAACTGATGATGAAAAGGAATTAGGCGTCTGTGTTATTGATATGGGCGGCGGCACAATGGATGTGACGGTGTATACGGGTGGTGCTTTACGTCACTCTGTTGTCATTCCTTATGCGGGAAATGTTGTCACTAGCGATATCGCTTATGCTTTTGGTGCACCGCCAATGGATGCTGAAAATATTAAAATTCGCTATGGTTGTGCTGTCGGTTCATTAATCGGTAAAGATGAAGTCATCGATGTACCGAGTGTTGGTGGTAGGCCATCTCGTTCTTTACAAAGACAGACACTTGCAGATGTCATAGAACCTCGTTATTCTGAACTTCTTTCCTTAGTTCAAAAAGAATTACTTTCGCTACAAGAAGAACTCAAAAAACAAAATGTCAAATATCAACTCGCAGCCGGTATTGTATTAACTGGTGGTGCAGCTCAAATTAAAGGTATGGTTGAGTGTGCGGAAAAAGTTTTTCAAAATCAAGTACGTATAGGTCAACCTTTAAATATTTCGGGTCTAACTGATTATGTACAAAAACCTTATTGTTCAACGACAGTTGGGTTATTACACTATGGGAAACAGAGTTTATTAAATGATGATGGCAAAGATAGTGACAAATCATCATTAAAAGGGATAGCTAAACGTTTGACCGGTTGGTTTAAAAAAGAATTTTAGCTAATATATTTCAAGAACTTCGTGGACATTGTAGACGGTTATCTGTACAATGTTCTAAGATCGTAAAATTGGAGATAAGTTATGTTTGAGCCTATGGTTGCAGATGATGAACCAGCAGCAGTCATTAAAGTTATTGGTGTTGGTGGTGGCGGTGGTAACGCCGTTGAACACATGATTGCTGAACATATTGAAGGTGTAGAATTTTTTGCGGCAAATACAGATGCACAAGCATTAAAAAGAATTAAGGTAGGTCAAACTATCCAAATCGGTACCAATGTAACCAAAGGACTTGGTGCTGGTGCTAATCCTGAAGTGGGTAGAAATTCTGCCGAGGAAGATCGTGAGGTCATTCGTAGTGCTATTGAAGGCGCTGATATGGTATTTATCGCAGCGGGAATGGGCGGTGGAACAGGTACAGGTGCTGCCCCAGTCGTTGCTGAAATCGCTAAAGAATTAGGTATTTTGACCGTTGCTGTAGTGACAAAACCATTTGGTTTTGAAGGTAAAAAGCGTATGGCTTTTGCTGAGCAAGGTATTGCTGAATTAGCCAAGCACGTTGACTCGCTTATTACTATTCCCAATGATAAATTACTAAAAGTATTGGGTAGAGGCGTTAAATTATTAGATGCTTTTGCGGCGGCAAATGGTGTGTTAAAAGGTGCGGTGCAAGGTATTGCAGAATTAATTACTAAACCTGGCCATATCAACGTGGACTTTGCCGACGTTAGAACAGTGATGTCAGAAATGGGATATGCCATGATGGGATCAGGTCGCGCAAGTGGTGATAATAGAGCTGAAGAAGCTGCTGAAATGGCTATTTCTAGCCCATTATTAGAAGATATTGATTTATCTGGTGCGCGCGGCGTCTTAGTTAATGTTACAGCCGGTTTAGATCTTGGCTTAGAAGAATTTGAAACAGTGGGTAGTACAGTTAGAGCATTTGCTTCTGATAATGCAACTGTTGTTGTCGGGACAACTTTTGATCCTGATATGTCAGATGAAATTCGTGTTACTGTTGTTGCAACAGGCATTGGTATGGATAAGCGTCCAGAAGTTAAAATTGCTAAACCAATTTCACAAAACTCACTATTTGGTCAAAGCAGTAATTTAGGACATCAAGAAGAGAAATTAGCTAAAGTGGTTAACGAGCAGAGCATTTCTCCTCTGGAAGAAAATAAAATTTTAGATATTCCTGCTTTTATCCGTAAGCAAGCGAATTAATGTTGAACTTATTTGGTTTTTTATTGTCTAATGTCAATAGAAACAAATAGAATAGTAGGTGTAAAGTGAAACAAAGAACATTAAAAAGGACAATACAAGCAACAGGTGTTGGTTTGCATACCGGCAAAAAAGTTACTTTGACGTTACGCCCTGCGCCTGAAAATACAGGTGTTATTTATCGTCGTACTGATTTAAATCCATATGTTGATTTTCCGGTGGATGCAAAATCAGTGCGTGATACTATGCTTTGTACATGCTTAGTGAATGAAGATAACGTTCGTATCTCAACTGTTGAGCATATTAACTCAGCGCTAGCAGGTCTTGGCATCGATAACATTATTATTGAAGTTGATGCACCTGAAATTCCAATTATGGATGGTAGTGCAAGTCCGTTTGTATACTTACTGCTTGATGCAGGTATTACCGAACAAAATGCACTTAAACGATTTTTACGCGTTAAAGAAACCGTTCGCGTTGAAAATGGTGACAAATGGGCTGAAGTTAGACCATATAATGGGTTTAGATTAGATTTTACTATCGATTTTCATCATCCGGCAATTGATAGTAGTTCACAACGTTATCAGTTGGATTTTTCGTCTGAATCATTTATTCGTCAAATTAGCCGAGCAAGAACATTTGGTTTTATGCGTGATATCGAAGCATTACAATCAAAAGGTTTATGTTTAGGCGGTAGTTTAGATTGTGCAATTGTGGTTGATGATTATAAAGTCCTTAACGAAGATGGTTTGCGTTTTGAAGATGAATTTGTTCGTCATAAAATGCTTGATACTATCGGTGATTTGTATATGTGTGGCCATAATATGATTGGCGAAGTAGTTTGTTATAAATCTGGTCATGCTTTAAATAATCAATTATTACAAGCTTTATTAGCAAAACAAGATGCGTGGGAATATGTCACTTTTACCGAAGAGCAAACTGTTCCACTTGCTTTAGGTACGCAGCAACTTGTTTTAGCTTAAAAATTTAAATACATTTATTTATCTAATAAGCGCTTCCATATATTAATGGAAGCGTTTTTTATTTTTAAATCAAAAAGAGTTTTCCATATGAATACTAGTCATTTTTTTGCTCATTTGTCACGATTAAAATTGATTAATCGCTGGCCTTTAATGCGTAATGTGAGAACTGAAAATGTATCTGAACACAGTTTGCAAGTGGCTTTTGTTGCACACGCCTTAGCTATTATTAAAAATAAACGATTTAATGGTAATGTTAATCCTGAAAGAATTGCCCTATTAGCTATGTATCATGATGCATCAGAGGTTATCACGGGTGATTTACCCACACCAACAAAATATTACAATCCTCAAATAACGGTTGAATATAAAAAAATTGAAAAAATAGCACAAAATAAACTCATCAATATGTTACCCAAAGAGTTACAAGACGATTTTAGATGCCTAATTGATGATGATTTTTATACTGAAGAAGAAAAAAGCATTGTGAAACAAGCTGATGCTTTATGCGCATATCTTAAAACAATTGAAGAGTTAAGTGCGGGTAATAACGAATTTAAACTGGCAAAACAACGCCTTAAAAAAACTTTATCTGAGCGAAGTAGCCCTGAAATGGATTACTTTTTAGATGTTTTTGTACCGAGTTTTAATCTTTCTTTAGATGAGATCACCGCATAGAGGATTATTGCTATGTCGATTTGATGATGCTCTTTTTTGAAAAAACAGTAGAGCATCATCTTTGTCTAGTTAGTTTCAGTGATTAAAAACTAATTTTTGTAAGAGCCGTAATATAATTTGAATTTCTTTTACTCTCACCAAAGTATTGATAATTAATATTTACATCAACTAAATTATATTTATAGGTGATGCCGCTAGCAAAGTTATATTGATTTTTGCTACGGTTGGATGAGTAGGCACGCATTTTAGATAAATTATCAATGCCATTAATAGTGATATCACTATCAAATTCATCATTACTCAAATTAAATGCATAACCGGTTTTTGCGGTTAACAATAATTGACTATCCTGATTTTGCCAAACTAAATAATTCGCTGTTAAATCGACAGGAATCAATAATGATGAATTAGATGATTTATCATATTTAACTAAATCAATACTGTTATAACTGACATTATGTGCGCTATTTTCAGTATACACATAAGTTAAACCAATCGCAGGTGTTAATGTTAATTGATCAGTACTTTGCCAGTCATAACCAATCGAACCACCAATATTCCACGTATTACTATGGAATTTTTCCTTGAAAGTATTGTGATTGTCGTCTGCTTTTAATCGGTTTTTTCCATAAGAGTAGCCGGCGTAAGTTGATGCAATGATATTTGTTGGTGATTTATAAGTAGAATAAAGCTGAATTTGATAATTATCGATATCTGAATCATTGGATGAAGCTGCTTTATTTTTATAATCACCTGACGAATAACCGATTGCTGAGCCTACTAGTAGGTTATCTAGCAACTCTTTGTCGTATCCCATCATAAATCCGTTAGAAGAGTATTTATAACCAGAAATACCATCATGGTTATCGGTATTTTCATCATGATGGGTAAGGTTTATCCATAAATTATCATCATTACCAGCTAATTTTTTATTTTGAAAATATTGTCCAACTTGTTTGTCTAAGATTGATTTAGTGTAATTGAAGTTGTTAAGTGCAATTTCAGACAAGTGTAAACCTTGATTATTATTATATAATCCAGCTAAAGCGCGATTAAATTGTAACGTCGTGCCACGATTTTCAATAGCTAAATTACCTCGTCCTATTGCGCTTAATACTGCCCAGTTTAAATCGCCAGCTAACGATTTATCAGAAATAACACTGCCATTGTTAGTCGGATTATAGAATGATTCATACGAAACTTTAGCTACATTTTGTGCAAATCGTTTTGCTACATTTTTTGAATTAGTACCGACTTGTTGATAATAACGGGAAATTTGACGATCAGCAGCAGCTTTTGTTTGAGCGGCATTACTAAAGTCAGTGACATTAGTCGCGTTAACAAATTTTAACTCATTGCCTGTTAATTTGAAGTTCAGATCGCCATAAATGTTTTGAATAAGTGCTTTTGTTTCATTATTTTGAATATTAGCAATTTTCAAAGAATTATTTGCTGATAACACGGTGGCATTAGCTTCAGAAGAGGTATATTTAAATGCGTTCTTTATAAAGTCATCTGTAGCAGAAAATTTTGCTGTTGCATTAACATTGACATTATCACCATTAATTTCATTAATCTGTTTTGTATCAGAAACCCCAAAACTGATAATGCCATCAATATTTAATTGTGATGTTTGGTTATTTTGATCACTAATGAAAAGAGAACCTTTAGATGATTCGATTGTAGCATTTTTACCGATATATACCTGTCCATTTGATGCCAGTTTGACAAAACCATTACCTCGGCTAGCACTTAAAATACCTTGATCAATCACGTTGAAATTACCACCAATGCTGACATCAACAGTTCCCCCTCGCATAATAATCATTTTACCGGTCTTACCTATGGTCACAGAAGACTTATTAATATCGTTATTGGTTGTTTCTAGTACTGTTTTTGCTCCGATGATTTCAATATCACCACCGGTTAAATTAAAGCTACGAGTGATTAACTTAGCTGGTGCTAAAGCGGTACCGGCTAAATGATTATCGCCACTGCGAATATTGGTATCGCCATCTACTTTTACGGTGGTTTTACCTGTCGTATTTACTCCTGTACCCATGACATTACCAGCCAATATCATGAGTCCGCCTCTTTCTTTATCTGCACCTAATTCAACATTAATATCGCCTGTTACATGGACATTAATGTCTTGATTGATAGGGTTAAATGGATAATCTTTATGCAACCCTAAATATTGAGTAAAGAATTTTGTATCAAATTTACCAATCCAAGTATCATTATAAATTTGAAAGTTACCGTTGATATTCATATTGATATCACCTGCAGCAAGTGAAGCTGCTTCACTATCGGTTTTACCACTAAAACCTAAGTGAAATGAACCATCACTATTAACAGTCAAACCGTCAGGAACGCTAATATTAATCGCATTAGTACTATTGTTAGTTATGAAATAACGTTCATTAATTTGGTTGAAAGGTAAAATGACATCAGAGGAAGCGTTATAGTTGTAAGCTTGTGCTTGATTGGCACTAAATACTGTGATTATTAATAAAGAAATTGATTTGAGTTTCATGGTTGATCTAAAAAATCCTTTTAAAAATGAGAATAATAAACTATCAATAATAATCAATAATCTTTATTTTTGACAATTAATATTTATTATCAATATGTTAAATAAAAATGATCACAAATTACTTTTGATAAGTATAACGTTTTACAGGCCTACCAATGGATAAATAGGTCAAATAACTTTCAATTTCACCTAGATCTTCTAAATAATCAAGATATTTTTTTAATGATATGCGTGATAATGGTATTAACTCGACAATATCGCTCATCGAAAACTCATGATTATAGTTAATAATAGTTTCACGGACTTTTTTTAATGTTTGGCTATCAATTCCTTTGGGTAATTCTTTATGGTTTATCGGTGGTTTAGCAAAAATACGATCGTCTAATTGATGTTGATTAAGTATTTTTGATGAGGACAATAAACGTACTCGTTCTTGATATGAAATAAGTGCAGTTCTTAAGCGTTCAAAGGTAAATGGTTTGACAATATAATCAATTACGCCCAAACGTAATGCGGTTTGGATATCACTGGTATTACATGCTGCTGTCACCATAATAATATCAATTTGAGGATAACTGATACGAATATGTTGCAACAATTCAAGCCCATTAAGTTTAGGCATAAAGACATCGAGTAAAATGAGATCTACGTGATTGTCATGAATAAAATGTAGTGCTTGTTCGCCATTACTGACATTGGCCATTAAATGAAATCCTGTCATCCTTTGTAGGTATTTTTTATTTAACTCTGCCACCATTGGATCGTCTTCAACAATCAATACATCAACCATTACTCTTTCTCTCTATAAAGTTCACAAAGTGGTAATGATACTTTAAAACAAGCTCCTTTTTTATTAATTGGATCACACAATTGAATATGTCCACCAAGCTCATCAAGGCTAGCCAAAACTAAATAAAGTCCTATACCTCGGTTATCTCCTTTGGTTGAATAGCCTTTGTTGAAAATATATTGTATATCTTGTTGCGCAATACCTTCACCATTATCAATGACTTCAATTTCAAAAATTTCATGGCTTATCAATAAATTAATAATGATCTGTTTATCATCTAAAAATTGAATCGCATCTAATCCATTATCGATGAGATTGCCAAGAATGGTAATTAAACTGTGAGTCACAGAGATATTCGGGATGAGTTTTAATTCACCTTTAACATTTAAAGATAATGATATACCTAGCTCACGAGCTCGACTAAATTTGCTATTTAAAAATCCCGCAATAATGGGGTCTTTTATCGTTTGACTAATTAGCTTAGATTCAGCTTGTTTGTTACCTATTATTTCTTCAAGATAATCGATTAATTCTTGTTTATTATCATTAAATGCTAACCCATAGATAACATGTAATTTATTATTAAATTCATGAGATTGTGAACGTAATGCATCAGCATAACGATTCACCCCCGTTAGGTTTTCGGCTAATTGGCGTACTTCAGTCATATCCCTAAATGAGGCAATAGCGCCAACAAGTGATTCTTTTACAAATAATGGTGTTCGGTTAGTTAAAATAACAACACCATTGATGTTTTGTTCACAATCATATTCAGGAATACCTGTCATCATGACATCACATAATCGAGTATTAGGAATAATCTTTGCAATTGGATAGCCGATAATATTATCTTTACTATCTGGTAAGCGTAATATTCTTCTCGCTTCATCGTTAATTTGAGTTATCAGCCCTTCACGATTAACAACCACAATCCCTTCTTTGACTGTTCGTATAATTGCATTTCGTTCTTCAAATAAGTGAGCCATCTCTAATGGTTCAAGTCCATATAATATTTTTTTTATGTTTCGAGATAGTAAAGAGGCTAAGATAATGGCGATGATTAATGATGCGACTAATGATAACCAAATAGGTTGACTGGTTTTGGCTGCAGAATGATTAATTTTTTTTAACGTTTGTCCAACTAGCACGCCACCAATTTGCTGGTGTGATTGATTAAAAATAGGTCTAAAAGCACGCACTGAATCGCCTAAGGTTCCCTTGGCAATTGATGAATAAGATTCACCTTTTAGTGCTGGTTGCTCATCGCCGCCAACAATAAGTTGCCCAATTTTGTTTTTATCTGGATGGGAAAGGCGTATGCTTTGCATATTAAAAATAACCACAAAATCGACTTGAGTCATTATCCGTGCTTGTTCAGCAATAGTTTGAATGGATGCTAGATTTTCTGGTGTTGGAACTTGCATTTTATTGATAATATCATCGGAGGTTGAGATGATATTAGCAATATTTTCAACCCCTTGACGTGAATGCATTAAATATTCGTCATTAACAACATGTACAATATAAATATTTTGGGCAATAACCGATAGTATAAATACCAAACAAATTAAGCTAATTAATTTAATTTTTAGTGTTAATCGATTAAAAAGATACTTCATATTCATTATTCATGTTAAATCACTAATAGTCTGATTATATTAACTTATTAATGGTAAAAACCTACTACCCAATTATTTTGATAGTAGGTTTTGATTGTTAAGTTTATTTATTAATTCTCTATTACTTATTCACTTTTAGCCGCATTTTTTACACTTTCGGCTACGACTTTGGCGACATTAGGCTCAAAAGCGTTGGGCAATATACACTCAACAGAAAGTTTATCTGGCGTAATAATGTTGGCTAAACCTTTAGCTGCTGCTAACTGCATGGCTAATGTAATATTTTTGGCTCTCGCGTCAAGCGCACCTCTAAAGATGCCTGGAAAAGCCAGTACATTATTAATTTGATTTGGATAATCACTGCGCCCTGTCCCGACAATGTAAGCGCCAGCGGCTTTTGCTTCATCAGGAAAAATTTCGGGTGTCGGATTTGCCATTGCAAAAATAATTGATTTTTCTGCCATGGTTTTGACCCAATCGGCTTTTAAAACCCCAGGTGCAGATACGCCAATAAAAACATCGGCATTTTTTACTGCATCTTCAAGTGTTCCTTTTTGTTTTGATTTATTTGTTCTTTTGGCTATCGCTAAATGATGAGGAGGTAAACGTTGATCATCTTCAGATAAAATACCAATTTTGTCGACGATTTTTAGATCGGTAACACCTGCCGCTAAAAGCATATCGGCAATAGCTAAACCGGCAGCTCCACCGCCGTTAATAACAACTTTGGCCGATTCAATTTTTTTACCCGCCACTTTTAATGCATTATATAACGCGGCTAAAACAACAATAGCTGTGCCGTGTTGATCATCATGGAAAACCGGGATATCTAATATTTCTTGCAATCTTTTCTCAATCTCAAAACACCTTGGTGCGCTAATATCTTCAAGATTAATTCCGCCAAAAGATGGGGCTAATGCTGCAATATGCTTAACTAACTCATCAGGATCTTGAGTATTGAGTGATAATGGAATGGCATCAACATTGGCAAATTTTTTGAATAATATCGCTTTGCCTTCCATGACGGGTATTGCCGCTTCAGGTCCTATATTTCCTAGCCCTAATACCGCTGAACCATCAGTTATAACCGCAACCAGATTGCGTTTGCTGGTATACTCATATACTGATTCAGGATTTTTAGCAATTTCAGTACAAACTGCAGCAACCCCAGGGGTATAAGCCACACTCAAATCCGACATAGAGTTAACCGGGACTTTAGCATTTATTTCAAATTTGCCATGCATTTGTTTGCTGATAGCTAAGGCTTTTTCTTGCACTGTTGTCATAATTATTCCTTTTTAATTATACTCAATCAATTTTTTATAAGAGGTTAGATAATTGGATATCTAAACTGTTAACCTAATCATGTAACATGATAATTATTACTTATTTTAACTCATCTTTTTTGCTACTACATATGTAAATATCTTAATAGTGCTGTTGTGCATATCACCATTAATGCGCCTCCTAAACGTGTTGCGACTTGCGCAAAAGGCATTAGGTTCATTCGATTAGCGGTTGAAAGTATCGCAACATCGCCTGTTCCCCCCATACCACTTTGACAAGATGAAATAATCGAGGCTTCAACAGGGTACATTTTTAGGAAGAAACTACATACAAAACCGGTCATCGAAACAGTTAATACAACCGAAATGATGGTAATAAAATAAGGCACGGTTAATACATTGACTACACTGCCTAAATCAATATACAACAATCCTAATCCTGCCATTAATGGGAAGGTAAAATTACCAGAAATAAACTTATACCATTGCTGGCTACCCCGTTCTACACTTTCAGGTAGCAAACGGAAGTATTTCACTATTGCCGTAGCAATGATCATTAAAACTGGTCCAGGGAAGTGAGTTATCTTTTCTAAAATCATACCGAAAATAAATAAGGTAGCTAGAATCATTATCGCACCGCTCATGGCTCTAGCATCTAATGGTGTTTTATCCTCTTTTAATGCGTCGGCAAGTCCATCAAATTCAATTTTGACTAACTGACCATGACCACTTAACTGCGGTTTTAACTCACCAACTCGACTCATAATAGCGGTGAAAGTAATAGCAAAGAAGTTGCCTACAACTGTTGCTGGGATTAATGCACTCACAAAGGAATCATAATTTTGATTCAGGATATTACTATAAGCATTAGAGAGCTGTAACACACCTTCACCGATTCCGCCAGCCATAACTGGGGATACTGTGTAGAAAAATGCATGTTCCCATGTATCACCAAAAGCGACAGCTACTGCAACGCCAACAACGGCTGCAATGCACATGCCAAGCAGCATAGGAATCATCATACGAATAAAACCTTGAATCAAAATGACTCGATGCATACCAAGAATGCTACCACAAACTAAACTTGCAATATAAAATAGGAGGAAATTAGAATCCTTCATTAACATTTTTGTGGCGGCTAACGTGTTTTCATCAAAAACGCCATAATATACAAGGATTGATGGCACAATTAAGGAAAGTATAGCTGGCGCACCAAATTTTTTAAAAAAAGGAATATTTTGCCCAATAGTGCCTAAACACCATCCAAGGGGTAAAATCACTGCAAAACCACCAATTAATGTTTTAGGTAGCATGTTTAACTGGGCTGCAATGATAACAATAATTGAGCACACAATAAAAATTGGTAAGGGTAACGAACCTACATAAATTTTATTTTCTTGTATTTTCTGCATCATGCCCATAACTGTATCTCTCCTTTCTGTCATTTTATTATTTCTCTAAATAACAGTAGTATAGTTATACAGATAGAAATCAGAAGAATATGAAACTTATCTAACTAGTTTTGTAATTAATGTAAGTAGTTAATTTGTCTTTATGTTCGTTATTTTACTAAAGCCATTAGCCATCAAGCAGTTTTGGCCTTTTTCACTAAGTAAAAAACCAATAAATAATTTCGCCATTTTATGAGCCGGTTTAAGTAAGGCAATACTATAATCTATAGCAGGATTAAACTTGGCAGGCAGATTAATAATAGCTAATTTCGGATTTTGTAAAATTGTTTGTGCGTAATTAGCATAACCAATATAGGCGTCAACGGTGTTGTTTAGTAAAAAAAATTCAGCCGGATGCATCGCTTTAGGGATATGACTCTCTAGTGATCCCCCGACTAATTGTTTTGCGCGGTGTTTTAATTGCTCACCCATACCCGCATAGCAGGTACCTATGTTATCAAATAGCTGAAAAGTATAATCTCCAGATGGATCTTTTTGCGGAGTAGACATACCAATACGTGTTTCAGGATTTAATAATAATTTGATGATATCGCTTGATGTCCATTTTGATTCATTTCTTACTGTTACACATAAGCGATTATGAGCAAAAACATAATCAGATATAGCCTTTCTGTGATCTATGAGTGTTTTAGGATGCAACGTGTTAGCCGATGCAAATAAATGAATATTATCGTCAGGGGTTTTCTGCAATAGTTTTTCACATAGTAATCCAGCCGGTCCAAATTTTATATGAATTTCGGTTGAAAAGCTTTGTTTGAATAGTTCGGCTAATGCAGGAAATGCAATACGTAAACTTCCCGCTGCATAAATATTAAGTGTTGTCATAATGATTACCCATTGTGTAAAGGGGAATTATGGTTTGGCAGTCAGAAAAAACTATTTTTTTCATTGTGATGTTATATAACTGGGTTAATTGTGTCTCGGTTAACAACGTTTGGGTAAGACCATATTGGTAACCTGTTTCATCAAGTAATAATACTTTGTTAGCTAAACTCATTGCATGAGCTGGATCATGAGTCGTAAACACAATAGTTAAATTTTGTTTCTGTACTAATGATGACAAAATGTTTAACACTTTATTTTGATTATGTAAATCTAAGGCACTTGTTGGCTCATCGAGTAATAAAATTTTCGATTCACTCATTAATGCACGGGCAATAAGCACTAACTGTTTTTGACCGCCAGAAAGCTGTGAAAATAGGTGATGACTATAATGTGCTAATCCAAATTGGGCTAACTTATCTTCAACTAACTGCAAAGTGTGTTTATCGGGTTTTCCAAATAATCCCCACTTTTTAGCGCTTCCCATTACTACAATTTCCCATACTTTATAATCTATATTGGGCATGAAATTTTGTGGAACAAAGCTACAATAATAAGGATTGGTGATAGTGCCACTTAAAGGCTTAAGGGTTCCCATTAATGTATTGAGCAAAGTACTTTTTCCTCGGCCATTCACGCCAAGAATGGCGATAATATCATTGGTATGAATTGTAATATTTATCGCTGTAGTTAAGGGCTTACTCTGTTGATAACCACAAATTAAGTTATGTGTTGTTATAATGGCTGATGTCATATTAGGATTTCTGTAAAATTTGATGTCGTAATAACAAAACAAAACATGGTGCACCAACCAGCGCTGTAATAATACCGAGTGGTATTTCAGCCGTGTTGATGGTTCGTGCAATATCGTCAACAATAATCATAAAAGTACCGCCGAACCAAAATGTTATAGGCAGTAGTCGTTGATGATTACTACCGACCAATAATCGCGCGGCATGAGGAATGATTAATCCTACCCAGCCAATGCAACCACTAACTGCAACTTGCATAGAAATAATTAAGGTACACAAAATTAAAATTAACCATCGAGAGAAAAGAATCGATATACCTAAATTTTTAGCTTCACTGTCCCCTAATGATAAAATATTTATCCGCCAACTTAACTGGATTAAAAAATAGCTAGCAATAACAATTGGAATGGCTAATGTCATTAATTTATCCCAATTAGCTGTTGAAAAACTCCCTAATAACCAAAATACAATATTGGGGAGTGTTTCTTCACTATCTGCGAGGTATTGTATTAAACTCACCAGTGCATTAAAAAAACCACTTAATATTAATCCAACTAATACTAGAACTAGCACATTGTTTTGTTTAATAACGTGAGTTAATAATAAGATTAAAAAGAGTATTAATAGCCCAAATGAAAAAGCTGAAACCATCAGTCCAAACGTTGAAAAATTTAACAAAATGGCTAAAGTCCCACCAAAAGCTGCACCTGATGTCACACCAATGACATGAGGATCAACAAGCGGGTTATAAAATAACCCTTGTAATACTGCGCCACAAATTGCTAATCCTGCACCAGCTAGAAAAGCTAATAAAATACGTGGCAACCTTACTTGCCAAATGACTTGATTATCAACCACCATTGTTTGATCTATTTGTGATGTTGGCAATGAAAGCAATACATGGATAACTTGGCTAACAGATATTGAATAGTGTCCAATAATTAATGAAACAACTATTAATATTATAGTTAATATAATCAGGCCAACATGTAAATGGCGATAGGAAAAGCCGATCATATTATCTTGCTATTCCCCTTGATAGTTGACGCGGTAAAATCGCCAGTAATAATCATTGGCTTGTTTTTGCATATCAATATCTTTAAACAAATCTGGGTAAAGTTTTTTTGCCATCCAAAGCTCACCGATAGCTAAAGCTTCAGGCATAGGATATCCCCATGCTTTTGCGTATTCGGGCATTAAATAAACTTTTTTTTGCTTAACTGCATCAATATTTTTCCATAAATCATCGGATAAAATTGTTTCAACGACTTGTGGATATCGATCTTGCACAAAAATAACTTGTGGATTCCATTGTATGACATTTTCTATCGAAACTTGTTTAAAGCCCTGAATCGTTGCCGCAGCAACATTAATGGCGCCTGCATGTTCCATCATTAATCCAGTATATTTGCCCGAACCATAGGTAGTGAGATCTGGGTTAGCCATATAAACGCGTATGCGTTTTTCAGGTGCTATACGTTGTAATCGATCTGTGACAATTTTTCGATGCTCAAAAGTATAGTTGATTAAGTCCTCGGCTTCATTGTTAGCATTAAGCACGTCACCAATTAGGCGTATTGCTTGTTTTAATCCTTCATTGTAAGTTGTCTCTTCATCAACCATAATGGGATTTAGTTTATCTGCCTGCGAGGCTATATCTTTGCGTAACGAGATAGCAATAACCGGAATGTTGAGTTTTTCAATTTGATCGATAACCGCTTTGGGCATGTAGTTTGTGACAAAGACAATTTGCGGTTTGAGAGCAAGTAAACTTTCGATATTAACCGAAGTTAGATCGCCCGGTGTCGGTAGGTTAGATAAAGTTGGAGCAAATCTGACAAAGTCTTTTCCTAATAATTTTTGCCAAGAAGACAAAACACCTACAAGGGTCTGTTGACGGTTTAGTTGTACAATTAGATTTAATGTTTGATGTTGCAAAACGACTACTCTTTCCACTTTATCAGGGATTTGAACAGTGCGGTTAAGTTGATCAGTCACTTGTTTAGCTTCACAGGTGACTGTTAAGCAAAGTGATAAAAACAATCCAAATAGTAGTAAAAACTTTTTATAAATTTCCATCGTTCATCCTAATAGACATATAATGTGTTAATTAATAATTAATTAGTTTAAAATTATATTCGCTATATAATTTTAAATATAGCGAAATTTTAGTTTAATAACAATTAATATTCATTGATGTTTGGTGATAATGGGTTTATGAAAATTCTTTAGCTTCAGATGGGAGAAGTATAAAATCAACGTTATACTGATTCTAAATTAAGCAACTGTAACTAAGGTGAATTATGCTATGTGTTAACGGAGTAAACCTTTACTATCTAAAAACGGGTACAGGTGAGCCTTTGATTCTATTGCACGGTAATGGGGGAGATCATCGGGTTTTTTTGCCTCTCATTGCCAAATTAACATCACATTATACTATTTATGCAGTGGATAGTCGTAATCATGGACGCAGTGATAAGACTGATGTTTATGATTATAACGTTATGGCTGATGATGTTGAGGCGTTAATTGACAAACTAAGTCTTAAGTCAGTGAATATCATCGGTTTTAGTGATGGCGCCATTATTGCATTATTGTTAGCATTGCGTAATAAGGGAATGATTAAAAAAATGGCATTATTGGGGGTGAATTTGAAACCATCCGATTTTACTCAACAAAGCTATCAATACGTACAACAGCACTACGAACAAACAAACGATCCATTATTTAAAATGATGCTTGAACAACCCAATATCGAACTCAGTTCGTTAACTAAAATTACAATACCAACTTTAATTATTGGTGCAGAAAATGATATTTATAATCCTGCAATGTTCGTTGAAATTGCTGACAATATACCCAATTCGCAATTGAAAATTATGACAAACCATGATCATGGTAGCTATATCATTAATAATGATATGTTATATCCTGATTTGGTTAAATTTTTTGAAACAGATTAAGATGTCATTATTTAAAATAAAAGATTGGAAGTTTTAAAAAAATAGTAAGTTAATGTTTATAAAAATAAAACTAGTCAATATCGAATAATGACTAGTTATTTTTGTTACAAAATATGTTGAAACGTATAATCTTTAAAACATATCTTTACAAGATAAGTGTATTGCTTAATTTTGTATTATCGCAATAAGCAAGCTTGAATTTTATCAACCTCTTTGTTTAATGCATCAATAACTAAGTTTGGATGCGCGCTTTCTAATGTTTTTACGTTTTCAAAGCCGTCATTGACCACTGAACCAGTAAATTGCTGGGCTTGTTTAATATTACTAAACAGATAACGGATATCATTTTGATTGCGTGTTGTTGTCAGGGTATAACTAACAAAATACTTAATATAATATTCGTAGTCTGTAACTGCGTTAGCGACAACACTATTTCCTTCAACTAATTTAATTGTATCACCACCACTGACTGTGACGGCCTGTTGTTGAACTGGCATGTTATAGTATGACCACCAGCGAGAGCCAAAATAGTTATCACTGGTTAATACCACAGGGCTATTATCAAGTTCTTGAGCTATACACAGAGCTAAAGAAGAGTGAAGGGCAGTAATAGGGCGTGAGGTAGTATATTTATTCACTATATCAACACCAGATGAATTTTGACCGATTTCTACACCTTGCGTTTGATAAATTGACATCATCTTTTGAGATGTACACCCAGTTAGCATCGTAAATATTGTCACAATACCAATTAACTTTTTCATACCACACCCTTATTAGAATTAACTGATTAATTCTAGCTGGTTATACATAGATTTGCTAGTGTTTCTATGGTTTGAAAAACGAATAAAATGATAATCTATAAACTAGATGGAGGGCTAATTTTTGCTAATTAAGTCTTCAAAGGCAACAGTATGTATTAATAAATTAAGAGAGAAGATTGACCTTCTCTCATCTGGTTAATTTAATCTTTTTTACCACGTATTTTTCGTGATAATTTTTTAAAGCCATGGGTAAATTTTTTAATTGCCATTGCTAAAACAGGGACTTTGATTTTGATATTGAAGCGTTCTTTTAATTCAATAGCATCATTTGCTTTCGTTAACCAAATAAAACCAGAATTAGTTAAATCAATCGCTTTAATTTTGCCGTCAGGTGTTAAAATAAAATTACCGCCATGTACGTCATTAGAAACTAAATTATAACTGTGTAATTTTTCAATACAGTCTTTTATTTGATCGCCATACTGCTCCATTTCTTCCCATTTTAATGAGCGGCCTTCAATAAAATTGAAAATCATATAATGGCGCTGTGTTTTTTTGTCAAAAGCAACCAAATAAAGCTCATAAGCAATATCACATTTATCTAATGATATTTTTGCCAACTTTCGAATGAGGTTGAAATAAAAATCGCCAGTAATTTTGGCAATAAGCTTGCGCTCTAAACGATGTTCGATCCCACCATCAATTTTAAAGATAAATTTGCTTTGATTGTGATTGATCAAATAAGTATATCGCTCTAGTTTATCACTGGGGTCGAGGAGTTCGCGATGCCCTTCTTCTGCCAGAAATTGGTCAAAAAGGTCTAAATAATTAATTTCATCATTATCAACATAAGCGAATTTCATATCGCCACGTTCAACTTCAATAATTTTTGCAAAGTTATTCAAATTTTAACGCCTCAAAATATATAACATGGGGACTATCTAGAACAGTAAGTTAAATAAAGTAAAAGAAGTAGTAATCTTACCTAAGTGACTATTCTAACAAAATTCACGCAAATAGGCACATGCATATAATGAATTAATAATGATAAACTATAAAAGATAAATGAATTTATCAAGTTGAGATAACTATGAATAGTAAATCAGTTATGTGGTTTTTATATATTATTAGAACCGCTAAACAATCATTGTACACCGGTATCACAACAGATACGAGCCGACGTTTACATCAACACCAAAGCGGTAAGGGCGCAAAGCATTTAAAAGGTCATCAAGATCTTGCAATTGTGTATCAAGTTTGTGTAGGTGATAGATCAACAGCTTTAAGGCTTGAGTATCGGATTAAACAACTTTCCAAACCCAAAAAAGAACAATTAGTTCAACTTCAGCCTAGTTTAGAGGTGTTATTAGAGAAGTTAGGACTTTAACATTACAGTGACACTGGCTGTTTTTTAATTTTAGTTTGTCTATTTTATTTACCTAACCGAAAGCAATTGAATTGCTGGTGATTTGATAGCAATAATTTGCTGTCTAAATGTTGCTAATTGTTGAAGCCAAAAATCCTCATCTGTTATCCATGTAAAAGCGGGCGGAAAAGCGGGATCTTGCCATCGCATTATAATCCAAGCTAGATGATGCACCATACGCATTGCTCTTAAAGGCTCGATTAATTTGAGCTGTGCAGTGTCGAAATCATAAAATTCTTGATAGATTTCAATCAAGGTATCTAATTGTAAGCGTTGTTCTTGCTCGGTTCCATAAAGTAGCATCCACATATCTTGGACTGCCGGTCCATTACGCGCATCATCAAAATCAACAAACATAGCATTATCACGCCATAAAATATTACCAGGATGACAATCAGCGTGAATACGAATAGGTTGCCAATCGTTATGCCAATGCTGTTCGATTGTTTGGGTTAATGTTGATAACGTTTCCGTGAGTTCAAATCGTACTTTATTGGGGACCAGATTACTCGATAATAGGATTTCTTTTGGGTGATATAAATACTCGTCTAATCCGATAGTTGGACGATGTAAAAACAGTTGTTTTGCGCCAATTTGATGAATCCGTGCAAGTAAGGTGGCAACCGATTCCATTTGGTTAATATTATCCATTTCATATTGCCGCCCACCTACGCTAGGAAAAACAGCAAACAAATAGTTTTGATTTTCATGTAATGTACAGCCATTGAGTGTTAATGGTGCAATAGCTGGAATTTCTGCGTCAAATAGTTGCTTAGTAAATTGATGCTCTTCAAGGATCTGCTGCCGATTCCAACGATTGGGCCGATAAAACTTTACTACATAGCGAACACGTTGTTCATCCATAAATTGGTAGACACGATTTTCGTAACTATTGAGCGCTGTTAAGCCTGAGTCAACATCAATACCAATAGTTGCCAAACTATCGATGATCAATTCCGGTGATAATGATTGAAATGAAAAATCTAATTGACTCATCAAATGGTTTCCTTACTGTTGATTAAACCATTGATCTAGTTTTTGCTTTAATGCATCTAATCCAATTCGTTTAGGTGATGAAAAAGGCGCAACAGTAATATCACCTTGAAAAGGTAGGATTGCCTCTTTAACCATATTGACTTGTTTTTTTAACGCGCCAGACGCAAGCTTATCGGCTTTAGTTAGCAATAACATCACCGGAATTTCAACCGATACAGCCCAATCAATCATCTGTTGATCGAGATCTTTGAGTGGATGTCTGATATCCATCAGTATGACTAACCCTTTTAGGCTTTCTCGTTTTTGTAGATATTCACCCAGTGATTTTTGCCATTTTCGTTTTATTGCTTCAGGCACTTGCGCATAACCATAGCCTGGTAAATCGACCAAACGGCAATTTTCTTCTACTTCAAAAAGATTAATTAATTGGGTTCTACCGGGTGTTTTACTGGTTCGGGCTAATGTTTTTTGATTCGTTAGTGTGTTGAGCGCACTGGATTTACCTGCGTTAGATCTACCAGCAAAAGCAACTTCAACGCCACTATCAGTTGGTAGGTGTGATATATCTGGCGCACTTAAAATAAAGTGTGTTTTTGCGTAATTTAAAGGGCGAATATCGGTCATAACAAAGTATCCTTTAAGTGCATTAACGGCACCTAATTGATTAAAATGCCGTTACTGTATAGAAAAACTTAAGCGTTGACAACCTTTTCGACGGCTTTTGCAAAGCGCATCATGCCTTCTTGTATTTCATTTTCAGAGATGATTAGTGAAGGTGTAAATCTTAGTACATTGGTGCCCGCATTTAAAATCATAACTTTAAATTCTGTTGCAACATTAAGAAAGTCTCTTGCTTTATCATGAAATTGCGGTTGAAGTTCGGCGCCTAATAATAAACCTTTGCCGCGATATTCTCGAAATACTTTAAATTGATCATTAATCTCTTCTAGTTTTTCAATAAATATTGCTCTTCGCTGTTGAACGCCTTCTAGCACTTCTGGCGAGTTAATAATATCAAAAGCCTCACAACCAACGGCACAAGCTAAAGGATTACCGCCATAGGTAGTACCATGCACTCCAGGGTGCATTACCGAGGCTATTTCATTGGTGGTCAGCATTGCGCTAATAGGGAATCCCCCCCCTAATGCTTTAGCTGAAGTCAATATGTCGGGTGTTATTCCATATTGTTGATAGGTAAATAAACTACCAGTACGTCCCATGCCGCATTGTACTTCGTCAAAGATTAACAGTGCTTTATATTGATCACAAAGCTCACGCACACCGTGTAAAAATTCTGGGGTTGCGGAAGTTAGGCCTCCTTCGCCTTGTACCGGTTCTAATACTACTGCACAAGTATGGTCATCGATTATTGCTTTAACCGCATCTAGATTGTTAAAAGGAACATGAATAATATCTGCCGGTTTTGGTCCAAAACCATCGGAATATTTTGCTTGCCCACCCACAGATACAGTAAAAAAAGTACGACCATGAAAAGATTGATAAAAGGAGATGATTTTTGTTTTATAAGGGCTATATTTTTCAGTTGCATAGTATCGAGCCAGTTTAAATGCTGCCTCATTGGCTTCAGCCCCTGAATTAGCGAAAAACACACGATCTGCAAACGTGTTATCAATTAGTTTTTGTGCAAGAGTCAAGGCCGGTTCATTAGTGAATACATTACTAACATGCCATAATTTTTCGCTTTGTTCTTGTAGTGCTTTAACTAATCTTGGATGGCAATGACCAAGGGCATTAACCGCTATGCCACCAGCAAAATCGATATAATCTTCACCATGCTGGTCCCAAACACGGCTGCCTTCACCTTTAACAGGAATAAATTGAGCTGGCGCATAAACAGGTAAAATAACTTTATCAAATAATTCTCGAGTGATTTTGGTGGTCATCATTTTATCCTTATATTTTATCTAAATTGTTACATCTATTTTATGTAATTTAAATGTTTAGTAAAGTAAATAATTATTCATTATATTTGAATTAAAATTCATTTTCCAAACCGTGAGAACGAAATTGATTAAGGCAACAATTTTATTGTTTTTATCGTACCATTTTCGGGTATAATCGTGGGTCAAATGATAATTGTCTCTCAATAGGAATTAAGATGAGCCGTGTTATTTATTGTCATTATTTAAAAAAAGACGCAGAAGGTTTAGATTTTCAACTTTATCCAGGTGAACTTGGTAAACGAATTTATAATGAAATCTCTAAAAGTGCTTGGCAAGAGTGGCTAAAAAAACAAACTATGTTAATTAATGAAAACAAATATAATATGATGAATTCTGAACACCGTAAAAAAATCGAAAGTGAGATGGTAAAATTTTTATTTGAAGGTGAAGATATTGTCATTGACGGATACAAACCTAAAAACTGAGAACTCAAATGAAAAACAAAATAAAAATTATTTCATTATTCGTGACAGTGAGCCTTTTAAGTGGTTGTCCTAGTAAAAATTCCAATAAAATCGACGAAGATTATTATGTAAAAGATACCAATGCGTTTAATATTTTAATTGGTCAATATGCAAATAATATCGAACAAATATGGGGTCCTAAAGAGGTGCTTATAGCGGGGCCTAAAGATTATGTGCAATATGAGGATAATTTACAAACTCGAGTCCATATTAATTTTGTTTCTGGTGTCATTACTGTTGAGACATTATCCAGTTCTCCACTTGATAATTTAAAAGAAGCCATCGTTTCAACACTATTAATGCCTGAACCTGTTGATATTATACGTAAAGATAAAATCAGTCAGGACTTGTCAAAAGAACCTTTTTTATATAACCAAGTTCTTGACCAAGAACGGCAGCCCATTCGTTGGAGTGCGCGAGCTAATAGCTTTGCTGATTATGTGTTAGCGAATAATTTAAAACAGCGTAAATCAGGTTCTCATTTAATTACTTATGTTGAAATCAAACTTGTGCCTAACCACATTAATCAACGTGCTAAAAAGTTTTTACCACTTGTAACTGAAGCTTCGAATCGTTATTTTATTGATGAACGATTAATTTTAGCAATTATGGAAGTTGAGTCAGCATTTAACCCGTACGCAGTAAGTCGAACCGACGCATTAGGTCTTATGCAAGTTCAGCAACATACAGCAGGTCGTGACATTTTTAAATTAAAAGGTAAGTCAGGCGAACCAAGCCGTAAGTTTTTACTCGATCCTCGTAATAATGTCGATATGGGCACAGCCTATCTATCTCTATTAAAGACTAAATATTTAGCAGGCATTAATAATCCAATTTCTTTAAGATATGCCATGATTACTTCTTATAATGGTGGAGCAGGAAGTGTATTGCGTACGTTTTCTAATGACCGTAACGAAGCCATTAACATTATTAATTCTATGACACCACAGCAAGTTTATCGAAAATTAGTGACTTCGCACGTTTCTCAAGAATCCCGAAATTACTTAATAAAAGTGAGTCGAATTTTAGATAATAAATAAGCGGGTTATAGGGTGATAACGCTTCATTTGCAAAATTAGTAATGAAGCGTAAAGGATATATTTCAAACAATCACAACAAATTTGTAAGAATAGTTCTGAAGTGAATCTATCGATTATTTTAAACGGTATTATAACCGTTATATTTTATAAAAATGTTTATATGGATGCTAAAAAAATAAATTTAATTAATTAGATATTTTAAATTTTGGTGGATAATCTTAGATTAATTATTTATAGTAAAAGTGATTTCTTTAACAAATAATGATTTTTTGTTATAAAATTTTTTAATAAAAAAAACGTGATCTGCTTCAAATTTTGAGTATACTATGGCTCTCATAAAACCCTAGTTTTTTTGAGGATGTTAGTTTGAGTACAGATAAACTCGTGGATTCGTTTTCCCCCGCGCAAATGACCCAGATCGCTGAAGACATCGGCAATTACAAAGTAAATAAACACCCTTGTAGCACGCTTCTTTCTGCCATCATTGCAGGTGTTTTTATTTCCATTGCATTTGTATTTTATATCACTGTGACAACTGGAACGGCTGGTGTTGCTTTTGGTTTAGCAAAATTAGTCGGTGGTATCTGCTTTTCATTAGGATTAATGTTAGTTGTTTGCTGTGGTGCAGATCTTTTTACTTCAACAGTATTAACTATTTTACCTAAAATGACTCACAAAGTGAGTTGGCTAAAAATGCTACGCAATTGGATTTTTGTCTATATTGGTAACTTTATTGGTGCTATACTGTTTGTAGCAGTTATTTGGCTTTCAGGTCAATATATGGTAGCTAATGGATTGTGGGGATTAAACGTTTTACAAACCGCAGATCATAAATTGCACCATACTTTTATTGAAGCAGTATTTTTAGGTTTACTGGCTAATTTAATGGTATGTTTGGCTGCTTGGATGAGTTATGCTGGTCGCAGTTTACTCGACAAGATGTTAGTTATGGTATTACCTGTTGCTATGTTTGTGGCAAGTGGATTTGAACATAGTATCGCAAATATGTTTATGATTCCTATGGGAATTGTAATTAAAAATTTTGCTTCACCGGAATTTTGGTCTGCTGTTGGATTGTCGGCAGATGCATTTAAAGAATTAACCGTTGAGCATTTTATTATAAATAATTTAATCCCGGTAACAATCGGGAATATTTTAGGTGGATTAGCTGTTGCGCTACCTTATTGGGCTTTATATTTACGTAAGCCACATTGATTTTAAAATATTTACCCTCATTTATATGAGCGGTAAATAACTATTTTTGTAAACCTGAGGTGAAAAACTATGAGTAATTTAAACGAAGTACAAGCAGTTGCTTGGAAAGGATTTAAAGATGGTGATTGGCAAAATAATGTTAATGTCCGCGATTTTATTCAAAAGAACTACACGCCATATGAAGGCGATGAGTCTTTCTTAGCTGGTGCAACTGATGCGACAACTAAGTTATGGGATAAAGTAATGGAAGGCATTAAAATTGAAAATGCTACCCATGCCCCTGTGGATTTTGATACAAGTGTTATTTCGACAATTACTGCTCATGACGCAGGTTATATTGAAAAAGATTTAGAAAAAATTGTTGGTTTACAAACTGAAAAACCATTAAAACGTGCGATTATTCCGTTTGGTGGTATTAAAATGATCGAGAACTCATGTAAGGCTTATAACCGTACACTTGATCCTTTAGTTAAAAAAATCTTCACTGAATATCGTAAAACCCATAACCAAGGTGTTTTTGATATCTATACTCCAGATATTTTACGTTGTCGTAAATCAGGCGTTATCACTGGTCTTCCAGATGCTTATGGCCGTGGTCGTATCATTGGGGATTACCGTCGTGTTGCACTTTACGGTATTGACTACTTAATGCAAGATAAATATGCGCAATTCAATTCATTACAAGCTGATTTTGAAAATGGTGTTGACTTAGCTATGACTATGCAACGTCGTGAAGAAATTGCGGAACAACATCGTGCACTTGGTCAAATTAAAGAAATGGCCGCTAAATATGGTTACGATATTTCTGGACCTGCTAAAACTGCTCAAGAAGCGGTACAATGGACTTACTTTGGTTATTTAGCAGCAGTTAAATCACAAAACGGTGCGGCAATGTCTCTTGGTCGTACTTCTACATTCTTTGATATTTACTTCCAACGTGACCTTGAAGCCGGCTTAATCACTGAAAAAGACGCTCAAGAAATTGTTGACCATTTCGTTATGAAATTACGTATGGTTCGTTTCTTACGTACGCCTGAATATGATGAATTATTCTCTGGTGACCCAATTTGGGCAACTGAATCTATCGCTGGTATGGGTGTAGATGGTCGTACTTTAGTGACTAAAACTTCGTTCCGTTTCTTAAATACACTTTACACTATGGGTCCTTCACCAGAACCAAATATGACAATTCTTTGGTCTGAACAATTACCAAGTGGATTTAAAGAGTTTGCATCAAAAGTATCTATTGATACTTCATCATTACAATATGAAAATGATGACTTAATGCGCCCTGACTTTAACAACGATGACTACGCTATCGCATGTTGTGTAAGCCCAATGATTGTGGGTAAACAAATGCAATTCTTTGGTGCGCGTGCAAACCTTGCTAAAACTCTTCTATACGCAATCAATGGTGGTGTGGATGAGAAACTAAAAATGCAAGTAGGTCCAAAAGAAGCGCCAATTACTGACGAATATCTTGATTTTGATAAAGTTTTTGCTCGTTTAGATCACTTTATGGATTGGTTAGCAAAACAATATGTAACTGCGTTAAATGCTATTCACTATATGCACGACAAATATAGCTATGAAGCATCATTAATGGCATTACACGATCGTGATATTATTCGTACTATGGCATGTGGTATTGCAGGTCTATCTGTTGCTGCTGACTCATTATCTGCGATTAAATATGCGAAAGTTAAAACGATTCGTGATGAAGATGGTCTTGCTGTGGACTTTGAAATTGAAGGTGAATACCCACAATTTGGTAACAATGATCCACGTGTAGATGATATCGCAGTTGATTTAGTTGAACGTTTCATGAAGAAAATTCAAAAACTTAAAACTTATCGTAATGCAATTCCTACACAATCAGTGTTAACTATTACTTCAAATGTTGTATATGGTAAGAAAACTGGTAATACGCCTGATGGTCGTCGTGCTGGTGCTCCATTTGGTCCAGGTGCTAACCCAATGCACGGCCGTGACCAAAAAGGTGCGGTTGCTTCATTAACATCTGTTGCTAAACTTCCATTTGCTTATGCGAAAGATGGTATTTCGTATACTTTCTCTATCGTTCCAAATGCGTTAGGTAAAGATGATAGTGCACGTAAACGTAACTTAGCAGGCTTAATGGATGGTTACTTCCACCATGAAGCAACTATTGAAGGTGGTCAACATCTTAATGTGAACGTACTTAACCGTGAAACATTATTAGATGCGATGGATCATCCTGAAAAATATCCACAATTAACTATTCGTGTTTCTGGATATGCAGTGCGTTTCAATTCTTTAACTAAAGAGCAACAAAAAGACGTAATTTCACGTACTTTTACACAATCAATGTAAGTGCGACAAGAGCGCACTTATGCGCCTAACTATTTGATTTTAATCAAAAGTTAGGTGGGTTAATTAAAGTGAACAACTTTAATTAGCCATCCTCACAATATCCGAGTAGGGCGTTACACATGTCCGAAAGGATATTGTATAACCTGTATTCGGTAAAGAATATATCTTAGTCTGTGAGAGGCACCTCTCATATCTAAAGAACAAAATTCTTTGGACAATTCAATTAATCCTATCTGATATTCTGGAAGATACCAAGGAATTCAATAAAATTATTGAATCGCCCAAGGAAACGAAAGAATTCATCAGTATATAGTTTAAGTTAGAATTGACCTATTGTGAAGTTTATAAGTGCATAAGCTGTTATTATCATTGTTGAAGTACAATTACCTATAGATTAGGTAAAAGTGCGAGTCAACCTGTTATATGACTAACAGTAGCCTAGGGATAATGCGAAACTGGCAACGGTTTGGTGTGGAGCTTCCTGACAATGTACCCCCTTGAGGAACAGCAAGGTTAATGCGTATCGTGAGGTAACATTAAGTAATGGCAAGTAGCATGTCATGAGGGGCTAGGCTAAATAGAAAGATGAACGTAAGTGAATTGTTGATAAACGTCGTGAATTGTAAAGAGCTTAAGCTACTGATAAGCTCTAACCAAAAAGGTATATAGTGGGTTATTTCTTTTTTACATTGGGGATACGTCATCATAAACACTATCGGCGAAAAGACAACATCTTAACTATTTGTGTGATAATAATGGAACTTGGTAAGCCCGTATTTCCGCCTTAGGGCAGGCAAAGCGTAAGTGATGCTGTTGGGAGTGCAGGTAAAGGAGGTTAGAGAAAGCGAATGATTGGCTGTAATGGCTAATATAGGGTATGAAACATGACCTAATCCGAAAGGGTGCAGACTTTTAACTGGTCTTTCATCGTAAGATGTTGGCTAATCCTTTATGGTCATTTCTTCGGGAATGATTGGATGGGGAAAGGAAACAGGCAAGTGAAAACAAGCTCATTTCCCAACTCTAACAATTCACCATGTGACAGAGAAGTAGAATTTATTTGGTACACTGAATAATTCTTCCTCCCTTCACAGATGAAGAAATTATTCATACAACACCAAGTAGATTTCTGCTTATTTCTGTTATTACAGGAGTAAGTATGAAAGAGTACACTAAGTTTAACGAAAAAGTTGAAAGTGGTCCAGCTCCAGCGACTCCTGACATGAATGAGCAATGGCACAATATTGATTGGGTCAAAGTAACAAAACATGTTAAGGGATTGCAGGTACGGATTGCGAAGGCAACAATTGAAGGTGACTACCGTAAGGTTAAACGCTTACAACGGTTACTAACACGCTCAACGTACGCTAAGCAATTAGCAGTACGAAGAGTGACAGAAAACAGAGGTAAAAGAACGGCAGGGGTTGACAAAGTAACATGGTCAACACCTGAAAGTAAATGGGAAGCAATTGCAACGTTGACAAGTAAAGGATACAAACCGATGCCATTAAGGCGGGTTTATATTCCTAAGTCTGACGGAAAGAAGCGCCCTTTAGGCATTCCGACCATGAAAGATAGAGCAATGCAAGCGTTACATTTATTTGCTTTACAGCCTGTTGCAGAAACAACGGCGGATAAAAACTCGTATGGTTTTCGAATCAATCGCTCAACGGCGGATGCGATAAGCCACGTGCATAAAATATTCTCACGCAAAGGGCGTCAAATGAGACAAACGGCGCAATGGGTATTAGATGCGGATATACAGGGTTGTTTTGACCATATTAGTCATGATTGGTTAATAGCAAATATTCCAATGAATAAAAGAATATTAGCAAAATGGTTAAAATCTGGCGTAGTGGATATGGGACAGGTTAGACGGACGGAAGAGGGTACACCACAAGGGGGTATCATTTCACCAACTTTAGCAAACATGGCACTAGACGGCATTGACGAGCTATTAACTAAACACTTTGGTGTAATTGGAAATAGACAACGGCGTGCCAACAAAGTATACATGGTTCGATATGCGGATGACTTTATCATATCGGGGAATTCGAAAGTATTGCTTGAAGATGAAGTTGTTCCGGTAATGCGAGAATTTTTGAAAGAGAGGGGACTAACCCTATCGGAAAAGAAAACACGCATTGTGAACATTAAGCAAGGGTTTGATTTCTTAGGTTGGACTGTGAGGTCATTTAAAGGCAAGTTGTTGATTAAACCGAGTAAAAAGAATGTGAAATCATTCTATCGCAAGGTAAAAGAAACGATAAGCAAAATGAAGATGGTTAAGCAGGACATACTCATAGCAAAATTAAATCCGATGTTAAGGGGGTGGGCAAACTATCACCGTAACATTGTGGCTAAAGAAACGTACAGTAAAGTAGACCATTTAATCTGGCAAGCGATTTGGCGATGGTGTTGCCGAAGACACAGTAACAGGCGGAAACGATTTGTTAAGGAGAAATACTTCACAAGGATACAAAGCAGGGACTGGATATTTGGTACACATACAACGAATCGGCATGGAGAAAAGATATGGACTGAATTACTGTGTTGCAGTAAGACAGAAATTAGACGTCATATAAAGGTAAAATCGGAATATAATCCCTTTTTACCAGAATGGGAATTATACGGCGAAACACTATACCAAAAACGGATGTACGAAGATTATTCGCACAGAAGTCAATGGCAAAGGTTGTATAAGGAACAAAAAGGACGGTGTGGACTATGTCATCTCCCTATCACAAAAGAGACGGGATGGCATGACCACCATATCATATACCGCATACAGGGCGGAGATAATAAACTGAAAAACAGAATATTATTACATCCAGTATGTCACATTAAAGTTCATGCACTGAAGTTAGAAGTATTGAAACCGACTTAGCAATAAGTTAATAGAAAGGCTTGAGCTGTATGCGGAGAAATTCGCTCGTACAGTTCTTAGGGGGCGGCGGCATAGAAATATGCCGCTGCTACCCGACTTTAGTTAATTGATGATTTGCATTAAATAGCGTCCAATTTGGGCGCTATTTTTTTGTCAATTGAATTATTTGCTATCCACTTATAGAAATGTTGCTATAGGTAAGATAAATTTAATACTTGTTAGTATTTATTTTGTATAATTGCAACTAATAAGAGTATATTCAATTAATGTAATTGGTAAAAAATAACATTATATGAGTTAAAATACTTAAATAAATATAAAAGCAATGTGAGTAATTATTAGAGAACATTTATGGAACAAAATATTATTATGACAACAAAACAACCGATTAAAGGTCGTATCCATTCTTTTGAATCTTTCGGTACAGTTGATGGGCCGGGAATTCGCTTCATTGTTTTTTTTCAAGGTTGTTTAATGCGTTGCTTATACTGTCATAATCGCGATACTTGGGATTTAAAAGCGGGCAAGGAAGTGACAGTTGATGAGTTAATGAAAGAGATAGTTTCTTATAAAAGCTTTATTATGCCCAATGGTGGTGGCGTTACCGCATCGGGCGGAGAAGCGACATTACAGTCTGAATTTATTACTGAGTGGTTTAAAGCTTGCCATAAAGAGGGCATTAATACTTGTTTAGATACCAATGGTTATGCTAGACAGATCGATCATACTCTAGAAGAGCTAATGGACGTGACTGATCTGGTTATGCTTGATTTAAAACAGTTGAATGATGAGATACATCAAAAGTTGGTCGGTGTATCAAATAAACGTGTATTAGAGTTCGCTAAATATTTACAAAAAATTAATAAGAAAACTTGGATTCGATATGTTGTTGTTCCAGGTTGGACGGATGATGATGACTCAGCACATTTATTAGGTAAATTTATCCAAGGCATGAGTAATATCGAACGAGTAGAGTTATTACCTTATCATAAACTTGGTGCTTACAAATGGGAAACGTTTGGTGATAAGTATCAATTGGAAGGCGTTGAAGCCCCACCAAGGGAGACACTTGATAGGATTCAATCTATTATAGAAAGCTACGGCCAACCTGTGACATTTAGTAAGTAATATCATCCTTAAATTAAACAGGCACAAGATTTGTGTCTGCTTAATTAGCGAATTCTTTTTCGCTTTATCGCTCTTAGTACAAATATACTTCCTTCCAACGCTAATACACAAACAGATAACCAAATAAATCCATATGAAATAATATGCTGTGATGGGATTGATTCGTGTAAGAATAATAGAGAAACACAAGTTAGTAAAACTGGCTCTACATAGCCGAGCAATCCAAATAAGCCCATAGGTAGTAATCTTCTGGCAACAAAATACATGGCAAAAGCAATAGCGGTAATTATCCCAAGCATAGGGATAAAGATATGAAAATGGGTTAAATCATTAATAATTTGTTGTACGTTATAATTGAAAATAAAATAACTAAGACAACCTAAAAAAATGAAGAAAAAATCTGAAAAGGTCCCTGATATGCTTTCTATTTGTAGTTTTCTTCTTGTCATAAAGTAAATTGGATAACCAAGCGCTATCACTGCTGTTTCCCATGAAAAGGCTCTGGTTGTGTAAATTTCTAAACAGACACCAATAGCGGCAAGAGTGACAGCAATTTTTTGAAAAAATGTTAATGTTTCTCCATAGAAAACTTTGCCAAAAATGACCATTGCTAGGGGTAATAAAAAATATCCCAAAGATGCAGATAAACCATGACCATTAAGCGGTGCCCAAATAAAAATAAGCATTTGGATGGTCAAAAGTAATGAGGATACTATCAATCCCAAAAGTAATACTGGTCGTTGTTTTATTCGCAAAAATAGATCAGCAATAGCTGACCATTGTTTTTCAAAACAGATAAGAATAATGATTGCAGGAAAAGACGTTAATAATCGCCAGCAAAAAATATCGACAACCGAAAGCGGCTGTAGTAATACTGGATAATAATAAAGTAATCCAAAAAGACATGATGCAAGTATTGAAAGGACAACACCTTTTATCATTTTTTCACCTAAATTAATAAAAAAATAGCGCTATTAGTAGCGCTATCTTAAGCTAAATTGATTTATCTTTAACCAATCACTTCTACGCCATTCATGTAGGGTACTAATACTGATGGTACTTTGATAGAGCCATCAGCCTGTTGATAGTTTTCCATAATCGCAACAAGAGTTCGTCCTACCGCTAATCCAGAACCATTTAAGGTATGAACTAGGTAAGTTTTATTATCTGCTTTATTGCGATAACGTGCTTGCATTCGACGAGCTTGGAAATCCCACATATTTGAACAAGACGAAATTTCGCGATAAGTATTTTGAGCTGGCACCCATACTTCAAGATCGTAGGTTTTACATGAGCCAAAGCCCATATCACCGGTACATAATACGATTTTTCGATAAGGTAGCTCAAGTAGCTGTAATACCTTTTCAGCATGCCCAGTTAGCTCTTCTAATGCTTTCATGGACTCTTCAGGTTTGACAATCTGAACAAGCTCCACTTTATCAAATTGATGCATTCGAATTAAACCACGGGTATCTTTACCATAAGAACCCGCTTCAGAGCGGAAACAAGGCGTATGAGCCGTCATTTTTAATGGTAATACACTTTCATCTAGAATTTCATCTCGCACTAAATTAGTAACGGGTACTTCTGCTGTAGGGATTAGTGCATAATTACTGCTTTCGGCCTCTTCATCAAGTGGTTTAGTGTGAAATAGGTCACCTGCGAATTTTGGTAATTGCCCGGTACCAAATAGGGTAGCTTTATTGACGAGGTATGGCACATAGATTTCTTCATAACCATGTTGCTCGGTATGGAGATCTAGCATAAATTGCGTTATCGCTCGATGTAAACGTGCAATTTGTGATTTCATAACAACAAAACGTGCACCGGTAAGTTTTACACCAGCAGCAAAATCAAGCCCACCAAAACGTTCACCTAAAGCAACATGATCAAGTACCGGAAAATCGAATGTTCTTGGTGTACCAAAACGGGATACTTCGACATTGTCATTTTCATCTTTGCCATCAGGAACGGAATCATCAGGAATATTTGGAATATTTGATGCAATATCTTTGATTTGGTTAAGTAGGATTTCAAGCTCTGCTTTTGCGGTATTGAGCTTTTCACCAAGTTTATTGACTTCTTCACGTACAGCCGTGATATCTTCGCCACGAGCTTTTGCTTCACCAATCGCTTTAGAGCGGGCGTTACGTTCAGCCTGTAAGTTTTCAGTTTCAACTTGTAAAACTTTTCGTTTTTCTTCTAGTTGACTTAATGTTTCAACATCTAATTTAAATCCGCGTCGAGATAATTTTTTGGCAACAAGATCTAATTCATTTCGAAGTAAGTTTGGATCCAACATAAAAAAAGTCCATTATTATTTATTAAAGCTATCTATCTACTTGAACCGTTATTTTAATCTAGCTAACAACATATATAAATAAAAAAGTAGATTGATAAAAGATATAAAGTTTGTGAGCTTAGTATACTAGAATTATGCCGGGATTCAACCGAAATGGCGCACCCGAAGGGATTCGAACCCCTGACCGCTCGGTTCGAAGCCGAGTGCTCTATCCAGCTGAGCTACGGATGCTTGTAAGTTCGTAAAAAAATGGTGCATCCGAAGGGATTCGAACCCCTGACCGCCCGGTTCGTAGCCGGGTACTCTATCCAGCTGAGCTACGGATGCGTTTTAGAATTTTTTAAAATGGTGCATCCGAAGGGATTCGAACCCCTGACCGCCCGGTTCGTAGCCGGGTACTCTATCCAGCTGAGCTACGGATGCATATTTTAAATTTTTAAAAATGGCGGTGAGAGAGGGATTCGAACCCTCGATGCAGCTTTTGACCGCATACTCCCTTAGCAGGGGAGCGCCTTCAGCCTCTCGGCCATCTCACCAAAACAACTGTGATTTGGTTTCAACAACAAAATCACAATGTGTGGCGCACATATTACGTTCTAGAAAAAATAAGTCAAACATTTTTTCGTTTGCGCGCACTAGTTGTTTATTTCCTGCCCAATATTACTCTTTGGGCTCAGATATCTCATCAATTTTGTCTTGCGAATGATGGATTCTGTTATATATTTCTTCTCTATGGATAGAAACTTCTTTAGGTGCATTGATACCAATTCTGACTTGGTTACCTTTGACGCCTAAAATAGTAATGACTACATCGTCACCAATAATTAATGTTTCACCTACTCTCCTAGTTAAAATTAACATTAGATCTCCTAATATCAGTTAAGTATATATCCAAACAATTTTAAGATATAGCTTCGTCAGCCTTCCATCGGTGAGACAGAAAGACGGAATTTTACAGAATACACTCTAATGTTTAATTAATATTCATTTGAGCATATCTGGCTAACTTGCTTGTAATTTATTACTGATTTCCTTTTTTACAGAAGATAAAGCTTCTGGTAACGCCGAAAGATCCATTCCACCTGCTTGAGCGAAATCAGGCCGCCCACCGCCCTTACCACCTACTTTTAATGCTAATTGAGAAACTAATTCGCCAGCTTTCACAATGCCTAATAAGTCATTAGTTACGCCAGCTGCTAAATTGATTTTGCCATCATTGACAGCAGCTAAAACTATGACGCCTGTTTTTAATTGATTTTTAAGATCATCAATCATTGTGCGCAACAGCTTAGCTTCGACGTTATCAAGTTTAGCAATTAGTAAGTTTTTATTATTGATTTTTTCACATTGATTTAACAATTGTTGACTTTCTTGGCTAGCTTTTTCAGCCTTCAATTGCTCAATGGTTTTTTCTAACACTTTAGTTTGATCAATTAATTGTTCAACTCGTGTTAAAATTGTCGATTTGTCACTTTTTATAAGTAATCCAATTTGATTTAACAAATTAGCTTCATAATGGATGTATTCCATCGCATTTTGCCCAGATGTTGCCTCAATTCTGCGAACACCAGAAGCGATGCTTGACTCAGAAGTGATTTTAAATAAACCTATATCACCGGTTCTACTAACGTGAGTACCACCACAAAGTTCAATTGAAAAATCACCCATAGTTAATACGCGTACAATTTCTTCGTATTTTTCGCCGAATAATGCCATTGCACCTTTGCTTTTTGCTTGATCAATAGGCATTAATTCTATCTCAACTGGCAAGTTGCGTCGTATCTGTTGGTTAACCAGATTTTCGATTTCAATCAGTTGCTCTGATGTAATTGCTTGATTGTGCGAAAAGTCAAAGCGTAAGTAACTATCATTAACCAAGGAACCTTTTTGATGAACATGCTTACCTAATATTTGTTGTAATGCCGCTTGCAATAAATGGGTCGCTGAGTGGTTACGACGAATACGTTCTCTTAGTTCAACATCAATAGCTGCTGTTACTGTATCACCAACTTTTAGTGATCCTTTAGTAATATTGCCTATATGTCCAATACTTTTACCGTATTTTTGGCAATCGATAACTTTAAATTCAACGTTTGCAGCAGTTAACACGCCTTTATCGCCGATTTGTCCGCCTGACTCGCCATAAAAAGGTGTTTTATCTAGTACAATGATGGCTTCATCACCAGCATTAATACTTTCGACTTTATGGCCACCTTGGAAAATGGCAATCACTTTGCCTGAAGCTTCAGTTTCCTGATAACCTAAAAATTCGGTTTTATCATCGAGTTTAATAACATTACTGTAATCGACACTAAATGCACTAGATTCACGAGCTCGCTTGCGTTGCTCTTCCATACATTTATTAAAACCATCTTCATCAATTGTGATGTTTTTTTCTCGGCATACATCGGCTGTTAAATCCAATGGAAAGCCATATGTATCATAAAGTTTAAAGGCAATATCGCCGGGCAACACAGAACCAGTTATTTTACCTAATTCTTGATCGAGTAAAAATAATCCACGTTCAAGGGTTTTTAGAAATTGTTCTTCTTCGGTTTTAAGGGTATTTTCAACCATTTTTTGATTATGCGCTAATTCTGTTGCAGCGCTGCCCATCACCTCAATTAATGGTTTAACTAGTTTGTAAAAGAAAATATCTTTTGCACCAAGCATATGACCATGTCGTACTGCTCGTCGAATAATGCGACGCAATACATAGCCTCGACCTTCATTAGAAGGCATTACGCCATCTGAAATCAGAAAAGCACAAGAACGAATATGGTCCGCTATAACACGTAATGATTTACTTTCTAAGTCTTTAGTTTGAATGATTTGAGCCGTATCTTTAATGAGTTTTTTGAACAAATCAATTTCATAGTTAGAGTTAACATGTTGCAAAACTGCTGCAATTCTTTCTAATCCCATACCGGTATCGACAGACGGTTTAGGTAAAGGTTCCATAGTACCATCAGGATGGCGATTAAATTGCATAAATACAATGTTCCAGATTTCAATGAATCGGTCACCGTCTTCTTCAGCACTACCTGGAGGTCCTCCCCAAATATGATCGCCATGATCGTAAAATATTTCAGTACAAGGTCCACAAGGTCCTGTATCACCCATTTGCCAAAAATTATCTGAAGCATAAGGCGCGCCCTTGTTATCACCTATGCGTATAATCCGTTCTTTAGGTATACCAATTTCGTTTTGCCAAATAGAGTAGGCTTCATCATCAGTTTCATAAACAGTGACAGTTAATTTTTCTTTAGGAAGATTAAACCATTCTTTACTGGTTAATAACTCCCAAGCAAAATGAATCGCATCATGTTTGAAATAATCACCAAAACTAAAGTTACCTAACATTTCGAAAAATGTATGATGACGAGCAGTATAACCTACATTATCAAGGTCATTATGTTTTCCACCAGCTCGTACACACCGCTGTGCGGTAGTTGCTCGAGTGTAGGAACGCTTATCTATTCCAAGAAATACATCTTTAAATTGATTCATTCCTGCATTAGTAAACAAAAGAGTTGGATCATTATGTGGAACAAGGGAACTACTTGCGACAATTTCGTGTCCTTTGCTATGGAAAAAGTCAAGAAAATTTTGACGAATTTCTGCAGTGCTTTTCATTTAGGCTTCCATATTAAACGATAGATTTTTAAACATAGTAATATACCCGTTACAACTAAAGTTGAAAAGTAAATATTCTTTATACTGCGGTGAATCTAACTAATATAACAAGTAAATATAAGGAAAAATAAAAATGATATAGTGAGCTTTCTTTGTAATGGGCTGTGTTTAATTTAACTGTATTATATTCTAGGTATTATACAAACTTAAGTCAATAAATTACATGCGGTTTTAATATTATCTTGGCTATAGCCTCTAGCGGTTAAAAATTGAATTACTTTCTGTTTTTGGCGATAATCTTTTTTAATATCAATGAGTTTAAACTTTTTCAATAATTGTTGATGAGCAATTTTACTCCAATTAATGTCTGTTATTTGTAATAGTTCACGGCTTAAATCGACGTCCAGACCACGCTGTTTTAACTCTAATGCAATTTTATATTGACCATAACCTTTATTGGCGCGTATAGCAATATATTTTTCGATATATTGTCTGTCATTCATCCAATTGTGATCGATACAATATTGAATAACATCAGCGGTTTCAATTTTTAATTGATTTAACTGTTCATGATATTCATCTTCTGAGCATTGTATTTTTTTAGCAAAAAATTGCACTATTTTATTTTGTAATTCATAAGATGAATGATCGCGCTGTGCAAGTAATTGCACAGCTTTATTTAAAATTAATTTATTAAGTTTTTTACTCATGACTAAAAGTTGTTGTCTTCTTCTGATACAACTTCGTCATCATCAACAGAGAAAACAGCAGGGCTGTTTAGCAGTAAATCTCGTAATTTGGTTTCAAGTTCTTGGGCGATTTCAGGATGCTCTTGTAAAAACTTGATAGAGTTAGCTTTACCTTGACCAACTTTTTCACCATTGTAACTGTACCATGCACCAGCTTTATCAACGAGCTTATGTTTTACACCTAAATCAATTAATTCACCTTCTTTAGAGATACCACATCCATAAAGAATTTGGAATTCTGCTTGTCTAAATGGTGCTGCAACTTTGTTTTTGACCACTTTAACACGTGTGTCACTACCAATAACATCTTCACCTTCTTTAACAGCTCCAGTACGCCTTATATCTAAACGAACAGATGCATAGAATTTAAGTGCATTACCACCGGTTGTTGTTTCTGGATTACCAAACATAACACCAATTTTCATACGAATTTGGTTAATAAATACTACTAAGCAATTAGCATTTTTAATGTTAGCAGTTAATTTACGTAATGCTTGTGACATTAAGCGGGCTTGTAATCCCATATGAGAGTCGCCCATTTCACCTTCGATCTCTGCTTTTGGTGTCAGAGCAGCAACAGAGTCGACGATAATGACATCTACAGCACCAGAACGCACTAATGCATCACAAATTTCAAGTGCTTGTTCACCTGTATCGGGTTGTGAAACTAATAAATCATCAACTTGTACACCTAATTTTGCTGCATAAATTGGATCTAAAGCATGCTCAGCATCGATGAAAGCACAAGTTTTACCTTCTTTTTGTGCTTGCGCAATAACAGATAAAGTTAATGTAGTTTTTCCTGATGATTCTGGTCCAAAGATTTCGACAATTCTACCCATTGGTAGTCCGCCAATACCTAATGCGATATCAAGCCCTAATGAACCAGTTGAAACCGCGTCAACATCTAACGTTTGGGTATCCCCTAAACGCATAATTGAACCTTTACCAAATTGTTTTTCTATTTGACTTAATGCTGCTGAAAGTGCACGTTGTTTGTTTTCGTTCATATTATAAAATTCCGATTAGTAAGGATATTGATGTACATTATACTGTATTGTTATACAGTATCAAGTTTTTTTTATGTTTAATAAGTATTTAATTAACAGTAGCAACTAGTTGATAATATTTTACTTATTTGTAATGAAATAATAGCGTTAAGTTTGAGTTTAAAGATACTTGTATTTTAACTTTTATCCAATATAGCTTTCTCATTTTTATATGGTTAAATTGCGTTTGTGCGTTGCAGGTAGATTAAATTTTATCATCAAATTGTAGCAATTTGCTTAGGTAATACTTTCATAAAAAAAAACCATTTGTTATTATTAGCAGCGAAATATCTTAACCATTATATGTAGTGTGTTGAAGTAATTATTCCCAATAGTCGTTTTCGAATTAATGAATCAATTTTTTAATGAAATATAATGTTAACTAGAAAAAACTCTATAAATTAGGGCTATTATTTATTGTAATAAGGAAAATAATGACCATTGCTCAACCTCATTACGTATTATGTTCAAATTGTGATTTACTCACTGAACTTTCACAGGTCACATCCGGGCACAAAGCTGTATGTCCTCGCTGCAATACAACGTTGGCAAAAAAAAATATTAATATGAAGTTTAGAGCAACGATGTATGCTATTTGTTCTTTAATTATGATTGCCGTTGCTTGCAGATTTATTTTTATTGATATACGCTTAGTAGGCAATTTTAATGGTGTGAGTATTTTAGATATTCCTAGTATTATGTTCTTTGACAAGTACAGTTATCTATCTGCATTATTTATTGTATTTGTTTTAGCTTTTCCTATTTTTAATCTTGCTATTATCACTGTCCTTTGTTCTAAATTGTCATTGTCAAAATATCGAAAAAGAGATCTATTAATTGTTTATGAAAAATTACAACATTGGTGTATGCCTGAAATATTTTTAACCGGTATTTTGGTGAGCTTTGTTAAGTTAATGAGTTACGGTAGCATTGGTGTAACTGAAACTTTTTGGGCCTTTTGTTTGTTTGTCTTTTTTTATATAAAAGCTGATGTGATTTTTTCTCCAGAAACGATTTGGAACGAAATCCATAATAATAATTTTGCTAATGATGAATTAAAAGTAGGTAAGACAGGAATTTGTCAGCATTTAAAACTGTGTCATTATTGTGAGGCGATTTTACCTGAACATTATGTCAAATGTCCTCGTTGTAAACAAAAAAGCCAAACAAGAAATAGAAATAAAATACAATGGACTATTGCTTTATTAGTGACATCGTTAATTATCTATATTCCAGCTAATTTGTTTGGAATTATGATAACAGTTGTTTTTGGTTCGCCATCAAGTTCAACTATTCTCGATGGCGTTATTTATATGTGGCAAGCAGGTGATATACCGGTTGCATTAGTCATTTTTATCGCCAGTGTAGTTATTCCGATTTTGAAAATTATTTCGCTTAGCTGGCTTTGTTATTTTGCTTTAGCAGCCAAGAAAAAACATCGACATAATTGTCTAAAAATGAAGAAACTATATACCGCTGTTGAATTTATTGGTAAATGGTCAATGATTGATATTTTTGTGGTATCGGTTGTCTGTTCTTTGGTTAGAAATCAGCAAATGATGGGCGTTTACCCCGACATCGGCGTAATATTTTTTGCAACAGTGGTGATTATTACCATGATTGCATCACAAAATTTTGATCCTCGATTAATTTGGGATCGTACAACGAATAAAAAAATAGAATAATAGGAACAATATGGTAACAACAAGTAAATTAGCAAAAATAATTAAAATCAGAGCTATTTCAGCAATATGGATAATACCAATTGTCACTGCTGTTGTTGGGCTTTGGATTATTTATTCTCATTATGCTGACCGTGGCACTCCATTTACCCTACTTGCTAAAGATGCAAGTGGTATTGTTGCAGGTAAAACGGTAATCAAAAATCGTAGTGTCGATGTGGGTATTGTTGATGAAGTAACCCTATCGGATGATTATAACCAAGTGGTGGTTAAAGGTCGAATCTATAACGATATGAAACCATTACTTAAAAATGATTCAATATTTTGGGTTGTGAAACCCGAGATAGGTCGAGATGGTGTTACCGGCTTGAACACTATCTTGTCAGGTGTATATATTGAGTTAGCATCAGGTAATGATACACATAGCTTTAAAAATAATCCTTTTATTTTATCAGACACGCCGCCGTTATCTGACCCAAGTATCAAAGGTATACGGTTGAATTTAGAAAGTGATCAAAATGGTGTCGTTCCTCGTGGTGCTTCGGTTATGTTTCATGGTTATCGTGTTGGGAATGTTGAAACATCACAGTTTGATGTTGGTTCACGTAAAATGAAATATCAAATTTTTATCACTCAACCTTATGATGCATTAGTGACCCAAAATGTGCGTTTCTGGAAAGAAGGTGGTATTAATTTAACGTTATCATCAATGGGTGCGAGTTTAAATGTGCCTTCATTAGATGTTTTATTGTCAGGTGGCATTAGTTTTGATTTACCGGATGGATCAAAGTTAGGTGCACCCGCTGAGCAATATTCTGTATATAAGTTATATGAAAATAAAAAATCCATTCAAGATTCACAATATACTGAATATAAAGAATTTCTTATTATGCTATCTGATTCAATATCAGGGCTTTCTGAAGGTGCACCGGTTGAATATCATGGTATTCGATTAGGTACCGTTTCGAAGGTTCCATTTTATACCCCAGAAATGTTAGAACAATCTTCAATTCTTAATCAAAAAGTTCCTGTTCTGATAAGGATTGAACCAGACCGCTTGTCGGAACTTGTAGATCAGAAGATAGATATTGCTACACTTATTATGGATGAGCAAAAAAATGGCTTAAGAGCATCTTTGAAAACATCAAATATGTTTACTGGTGCACTTTATATCGATCTGGATTTCTATTCTGATCTGAAAAATAAGTATGATGTTAAAAAGTCAAAACAATTTGGTTACGACACGATTGACACCACATCAACAGGAATTGCTCAAATACAAGCTAAAATTATACAATTACTTGATAATTTTAATAATTTACCACTTAATAACACGATGTCTCAATTTAATAAATCACTTGCTTCAAGCGAGCGGTTAATGAATTCGATAAATCAAATTATGGCAAGTAAAGAAATGCAAAATATGCCAAAAGATCTTCAAAAGGCTATGCATTCATTAAATGAGACCATGAAAGGATTACAACCAGGTTCTGATTTGAATAATCAAATGAAAGAAAGTCTACAAAAAGTGCAACAAATGATGGATGAATTAACGCCATTACTTAATACCCTCAATGATAAAAGTAATGCATTGATATTTTCTGCACCGAATAAGAAAGATCAAGAACCTAAAGCTAAAGGTACAAAATGATGGTTAAAATAATACGACACCTAATCTCAATTGTTGTTGCAATATCGCTGAGTTTATTAGTGGGATGTTCTTCTAATGCGCCAAGCAAAAGCTATTTTCAATTAGCGAGTGATTTACCTAACCAAACGTCACACTCAATGAAAAAAACTCAGCATTTTATTTGGATTGAAACGGTAGATGTGGCAAATTTTTTAAATAAGCCAGGAATTGTTTTGCAAACAGATGATATTAAATATGTAACTGCAACAAACCATCTTTGGGCATCCACTTTATCGCAACAACTTCAAGATCGCGTAGTTCAAGACTTAAGTGTTTTTCTTCCTGATTATTTAGTTTCCAGTAAATCACTATCAACACCAACTTTAACGGTAAAATTGTTTATTGAGGGTTTCCATGGTAGTTATTCAGGCGATGCGCTTATCAAGGGAAGATGGGTTATAACAGATAGTCATAATAACATCGAGACTAAACCCTTTGAACGCCATATTCCTCTTATGACCAACGGTTATGATGCATTGGTTAAAGCGTTATCTAAAGGTTGGCAAGAAGAAGAGCAAGATTTTGCAAATTCAATAACGCGTTAATTTAAAAATAAATATTCCGTCATTAATATGACGGAATATGAATGGTTATTTAAGTTAAATTGTGTTTGAATTGATTGAATACTTCATTATCTATTTCCACCCATTTACGCACACTATTTATAAAAGCAATTTTTTGTGCTTGTAACAGGTCAGCTTTATTGATGACTTGTTCTACCAAATGGTGATTGTTTATGTAATATTGTCGCATCGTTCCGGGCAATAACCCCGAACTGACAGTAGGGGTAACCCATTGTTGATTGATAAATAAGGCAATATTGCCATTAACGAATTCGGTAATTTCGTCTTTTTCATTAAAATTAATATACTCATGTCCTTTAGTAATATGCGCAAAATGTTGCCTGTTCGTTGTTTTATGGTACAGATAAACATTATTGCTATTGACAGGCTTTGGCGCCAACGTTATTTTATTTAACGGCATACCAAAATCAATTTTATCAATATCTAAATGATAACTACTGTCCTCAATTTTCAGTAACAATCTGACTTTATAGTTACCTTTGCGATACCGATTTGCTAACTCAACGAGCTGAAATTCTATTGATTTTGTATCACATTGAACATCAAAATAATTAGCAGAATCAGCAAGTCTAGCTAAATGCTCTTCTAATAAAAAAAATTGGCCTTCTTCAAGTAACAAAGATTCAATAATCGCATCAGGAATTGATGATTTACGGGTTAATATAGCTGTTTTAGCGAGGATTTCGTCGTATTCATCTTCTGCGGTTGAATCCCATGTAATTCCCCCTCCAACGCCATAACTCATTTGTTGATTATGAATAGTTAATGTTCGTATTGGTATATTAAATGTTGCTTGCTGCATATATGGATTAATATAGCCGATTGTGCCACAGTAAACCCCACGTGGTGAATTTTCAATATTGGCAATAATTTGCATAGTACTTGTTTTTGGTGCACCAGTTATTGAACCACAGGGAAAGATAGCTTGAAAAATCTGATATAACCGAATATTTTCTTTTAATGTTCCCTGAATTGTTGAGGTTAATTGCCAAACGGTAGGATATTTTTCTGCAGTAAATAATTGAGGAACAGTGACGGATCCTGGCTCTGATATTTGACTTAAATCATTGCGCAGCAGATCGACAATCATCATATTTTCAGCGAGATTTTTTTCTGACATTAATTGTGATAATTGTTGGGCATCTTGTTGATGATTTATCCCTCGTTTCGTTGTCCCTTTCATCGGTTTTGTGGTTATTAATCTGTTTTCTATTTTAAAAAATAGCTCGGGTGATATCGATAAAATGTGATAATCATCAAATTCTAAATATGCACAATAATTGGCAAAATTATTTTTTTGTAAAAAATGATAGTAATCAAGGGGTGATTGTGTAAAAGGTGCTTTAAATGCAATCGTATAGTTAGTTTGATAAGTATTGCCCAATTCAATTTGTTCACGGATATAATTGATCTTTTGTTGATATTCATTAATTGTAGTGTCACTCATCAATTCAAGTGATTGTGGGGTGTAATCATGATATGGCAAAGACTCAACAATGGAATACTGATCAAAAATACCAAATAACAGTAAAGGTAAATCTTGGTTATTATGGCTATTAATTTTGGTTTGATTTGATTGATTTAATCCCACTGCTGCTTCATAAGCTAAATAGCCAACAGCATAATAGCCTTGTTGGATAAACCCTTCGATCTCCTGTAAATATTGATTAACTAATGAGTAATCATTAGTCTTTATTATCGAGATAGGATTGCAAAAATACTTATGCTGACTTTCGAAGTCGATATATATTTTCATGTTATTATTTACCTATGTACAAAATTATGAATGATTTGTAAACCAAACTCAGTTTTAATCGCTTCTGGATGGAATTGTACGGATTCGATAGGTAATATTTTATGACGTAATCCCATAATTATTCCTTGTTTATTGCGCGCAGTAATAATAAGAGGCGATTTGTCTAAAGGTAAATTGTCATAGGCAATTAAAGAGTGGTAACGAACAACTGATAAGGGATTTTTAATGTCTTTAAACAACCCTTGACCATCATGAACTATCTGATCAATTTTGCCGTGCATTGGTTGTGGTGCTTTTCCAATTTGATACCCATAGTATTGAGCAATAGCTTGGTGACCAAGACAAATTCCAAGTATTGGACAGGTATTAGAAAATTCGGCAATAACCTCAAGTGATATGCCTGCTTGGTTCGGCGTCCCGGGTCCTGGTGATATAACGATTTTAGTAAAATCGAGTTGTTTCAATTCAGTAATCGACATTTCATCGTTTTTAATTACTTTTACATTAGTACCGACTCGGCACAAGTAGTCGTAAATATTAAAAGTGAAAGAATCATAGTTATCAATGAGTAAAATCAAAATAGTATCCACTTTTTATCAGTCATTAACATTATTACAAATTTGCGTTAATAAAAAATCACATGGGTGCCTTCATTATACAAACAACTTTTAAAAAAAGAGATGTTCTTTTCAATTGATGTTTTATTTTCATTCTTATTTTTTGATATCAACCAGTTAGCTTTTCTTGAATTTTTACCAAATTGAGTCTCTTTTTGTGACAGTAATCACAAATACATACAACTCTACTTGTATGGTAGTGTTTGATCGATTAATTTGTTACTACACAAATTAATTATGAGGTATTCAATGAAAATCGTAAAAGCAGACGTTTTTGTTTGTAGTCCAGGAAGGAATTTTGTCACATTAAAAATAACGACAGATGACGGCGTATATGGCGTAGGTGATGCAACACTCAATGGACGTGAGCTTTCCGTCGCATCATATCTTAAAGATCACCTTTGCCCACAATTAATAGGACGAGATGCCAGTCAAATAGAAGATATCTTTCAATATTTCTATAAAGGTGCCTATTGGCGTCGAGGGCCTGTGACGATGTCAGCGATATCTGCAATAGATATGGCATTATGGGATATCAAAGGTAAAGTTGCCAATATGCCACTTTATCAATTATTAGGTGGCGCTTCTCGCACCGGGGTAATGGTGTATTGCCATACCACGGGTAAAGATATTGAAGAAGCATTAGATGATTATGCTAAACATAAAGAAATGGGCTTTAAGGCTATTCGAGTGCAGTGTGGCATACCGGGAATGAAAACCACCTACGGTCAAAGTAAAGGTAAAAACTTAGCTTATGAACCGGCAACACGAGGTAACTATCCAGAAGAGCAGTTTTGGGCAACCGACAAATATCTTGATTTCACACCAAAATTATTTGAGGCAGTAAGAAATAAATTTGGTTTTAACGAACATTTATTGCATGACATGCACCATCGTCTAACACCAATTGAAGCGGCTCGATTTGGTAAAAGTGTTGAAGATTACCGCCTGTTTTGGATGGAAGACCCAACACCAGCTGAAAATCAAGAATGTTTCCGTTTAATTCGTCAACACACTGTAACCCCCATTGCTGTAGGTGAAGTATTTAACAGTATTTGGGACTGTAAACAGTTAATTGAAGAACAGCTTATTGATTACATCCGAACCACAATAACCCATGCAGGCGGTATAACTCATATGCGTCGAATAGCTGATTTTGCGTCGCTTTATCAAGTTAGAACTGGCTCACATGGTCCATCAGATTTATCACCAATCTGTCATGCAGCTGCACTTCATTTTGATATGTGGGTACCTAACTTTGGCGTTCAAGAATTTATGGGTTACTCAGAGCAGATGTTAGAAGTCTTCTCGCCAAACTGGACCTTTACTGATGGTTATATGCACCCAAGTGACAAACCAGGTTTAGGTATCGATTTTGATGAAAAATTAGCACAAAAATATCCATACAACCCAGCCTATTTGCCGATTGCTCGTTTAGAAGATGGCACATTGTGGAATTGGTAATTTTGTTATAAAGCAAACTAAAGGAATTAATATGTCAACTTTAGAAAATATTAAAGAAAAAGAAAATCGTAATATTATTAAACGAGTAGCTATTGCTTCATCTATAGGTACTGCTGCTGAATACTATGATTTTTTTGCTTATGGTACAGCTGCAGTTCTATTTTTTGGTCAGTTGTTTTTTCCAAGTGATGACCCATTTATTAGCACACTTGCAGCTTTTGCTACTTATGCGGTTGGCTTTTTTGCTAGACCAATTGGTGGTATCGTATTTGGTCACATGGGCGATAAAGTAGGGCGTAAAAAAGCATTAGTTATTACTATTTTAATTGTAGGTCTGGGTACTTTTCTGATCGGGTTGCTACCAACTTATGCTTCAATTGGCTGGTGGGCACCAGTGATTCTAATTTTGATTCGTGTATTACAGGGCTTTGGTGTCGGCGGTGAGCAGGCAGGAGCAGTACTTATGACTGCAGAATATTCGCCTCCTCAAAAACGTGGATTTTTTTCCAGTTGGGTTCAAATTGGTGCGCCATTAGGATTCTTATTACCATCAGCATTATTTGCGTTATTGACATCAATTCTTTCTGAAGAACAAATGATGAGTTATGGTTGGAGAATTCCTTTCTTATTAAGTTTACTCTTAGTTGTATTGGGTTTATTTATTCGATTACGAATTGATGAGTCTCCAGTTTTTGAAAAAATCAGAGAAACTAAGGCAGTTGAATCTTCAATGCCGTTAAAAGATGTTATGAAAAATTATCCAGGAATTGTTATCAAGGGTGTGGGAGCTAAACTCATTGAAGCATGCTCATTTGCAATGTTTACTGTCATTGTTTTAGCATATGTAAACGTAAATAATTTAACTAAAAGCTATGTGCTAGACGCAATTATTGTGGCTGTTGTGATCGAAATTTTTACTATTCCTTTAATGGGGGCTTTATCTGACAAATGGGGTAGAAAGAAAGTTTACATACTAGGTGCAATTATTCAGGTAATTTTTATTATTCCATTTTTCTTAATGATAAATACGCAAAATTATATATTGATTCAAATTGCAATGATCATAGTTTTACCAATTGGTCATGCTATGTGTTATGCCCCACAAGCTTCATTTTTCCCAGAATTATTTCCAACAGCGATACGTTGTAGTGGTATAGCCCTAATTTGGCAAGTAGGTTCATTAATAGGAAGTGGTATTTTAGGACTTTGCGCAGTTAAAATATTACAAATTTATAATGGTCATTATACAGGGCTTGCACTTTATGTTGGTTTATTAGGGATTGCATCTGTAATCGGTATTGCATTGTTACCAGAAACGGCTCCAAACAAAATTAAAAAAGAATATCAGCAATGGACTGCTAAATAATGATACTTTTTAACGAGAGATTTATTATGAAATTATCAAATCAAACTTTATCACAACTACCAAAGGAGGTAGTTGTCCCTACTTATGATAGAAGCAAGATTAAAACCAAAATTGTTCATCTTGGCTTCGGGGCATTTCATCGTGCTCATCAGGCGGTCTTTGCGGATATTTTAGCTAATGAACACAATAGTGATTGGGGTTATTGTGAAGTGAATTTAATTGGTGGTGAAAAACAGATTGAAGATTTAAAACAGCAAGATTTTTTATTTAGTGTTTGTGAAATGTCTTATGATAACTGGAATACTCGTGTTGTAGGTGTTGCAAAAGAAGCACTACATGCAGATATTGATGGTATTGAGAAAGTGTTAGGTGTGATGACTCGTCCAGACATTGCAATTGTGTCAATTACTGTAACCGAAAAAGGTTATTGCTATCTACCATCAACGGCATCAATTGATACCAATAATCCATTAATTAATCATGATATTGCTAATCCCCATACACCTAAATCGGTTCCTGGTGTGATTGTAGAAGCCTTACGTTTACGTAAAGAGCGAGGATTAAGACCTTTCACCGTTATGTCTTGTGACAATATGCCTGAAAATGGGCATGTCACTCGTAATGTTGTGCTAGCCTTAGCTAAGCAGCGAGATGAAAATTTAGCGCAATGGATTGAGGATAATGTGGCTTTCCCATCCACAATGGTTGATCGAATTGTACCAGCTGCAACGCCAGAAACGATGGCCAAAATAAAAAAACAGCTTGGTGGTATTGATGATCCGGTCGGTATCGCTGGTGAACCCTTTAGACAATGGGTGATTGAAGATAATTTTGTGTCTGGCCGTCCAGAGTGGCAAAAAGCAGGCGCAGAATTAGTTAAGGATGTATTGCCTTATGAAGAGATGAAATTACGCATGTTAAATGGTAGTCATTCCTTTTTGGCTTACCTAGGTTATTTAGCCGGTTACTTGCATATTGATGAATGTATGCAAGATCCTAATTATGTAAAAGCAGCCAGACATTTAATGCTAAATGAACAAGCAACTACCCTGCGCGTTAAAGGTGTTGATTTGTCAGCTTATGCTGATTCGTTACTTGATCGTTATCGCAACACCGGTTTAAAACATCGAACTTGGCAAATTGCAATGGATGGAACGTTAAAGCTTCCACAGCGTATGCTTGATTCGGTTCGCTATCATTTGGCTAATGGTACGCCATTTGATTGTTTGGCTTTAGGTATTGCAGCTTGGATGCGTTATGTGAGTGGCGTGGATGATAATGGTAACGTTATTGACGTTTGCGATCCAGCAGCCGAGCAATTAAACGAGTTGGTTTCAAACACTCCTGATAATCAAGATCGCGTTAATGCGCTGTTATCTTTAACACATGTTTTTGGGGAGGATCTACCAACAAATCCATTGTTTATTGAGCAGATAACTAACGCTTATCTTTCTTTACGCGACCTAGGCGCAAAAGAGACAGTTAAACAATTAGCTCAAAATTTTTAATTCCACTAACAATAATTAATAACAAAGTGCAATGATCGTTAGATGATTGCACTTTTATTATTAAATAAAAAACTTTTCTTATATTCAAAAATCCCCTACTATTCTTTTTTATTCTAGTCTGTTATTTAAAAATCATATATGTTCAAATCTGAAGCGTTAACTGTCTCAGAACCAGTTAATCAACAAATTTATCGCCAATTAAGAAAGGCAATCATCACTTGCCAAGTATTACCTGGTGTTTTATTGTCTGAAAAAGACATTGCGGGTCAGTTTAATGTTTCACGCCAACCTGTTCGTGAAGCTTTTATTAAACTAGCAGAAGCTGGATTGGTCCAAATTCTTCCACAACGTGGCACTTATGTAACGAAAATATCAGTTAAAAAAGTCATTGATGGTCAATTTATTCGTGATGCTGTTGAGTGTGCAATTATTAAACGTGCTGCACAAGAAATTACTGATTCAGATCTTTCATTACTCGAAAAGAATCTAAAAGAACAAATTGATGCTAATAAGCGTAAAGATATTGGTTATTTTCTTGAAAAAGATGATGAGTTTCATCAAATTATAATGAATGTTATTGATTGCCCCATGGCATGGGAAACTGTTGAAAATATCAAAGCAATGATGGATAGGGTAAGATACCTTACTTTAGAAGATATATCCCCACCAGAAGACCTAGTTAAACAGCATGAAAAAATCGTTATTGCATTAAAAAAGCATGATCCAGAAATGGCTACACTTGCACTTCATGAGCATTTAGCAACTATATTAAACACGATAAAAATAGTATCACAACATCATAATGCGTGGTTTGTTGATTAACTTAATTTAACTTAATTTAACTTAGTTCAGTAAAATTTATTTTGACTAATATAATCTTCAAAAATTTTAGCGCTATTGATAATTATACCAATAAATATTAGTAGCTTAATGCATAACCTATAACTTTTACTGCTAATATTGTGTGCTAAGCGTTGAAGCTTTTCTTAATCGTAATAACTAATGGTTATTTTCTGATTAGCTAATCATAAACATATCAATAAACTAAGGTTTAGTTATCCTTGATGAAGTTGTCTTAAATGTCATTGAGTGTGTCTATCAGGGATAGATAAATTGGGATGCATTTTGTTATCAAAAATTTTAAAGTTAGATTAAATAATGAATCAATTTATCATTTAATTATATTTGTGATTTGAACATAATAATGTATTTAATAAATTACCGATTTCTATTTTGTCATTGTTGATTTATTATCAGGAATAAAATAATGGTTTACCTATTTTAATGACCATTACCTTGCGATTAATTATTGCCAACTTTAAAATAAAAATACTCGGTTTTTATATGATAAAACGAATTAAAATATGTGTTAGCGGCCTTGTTCAGGGTGTAGGGTTTCGGTTTTTTACTTATCAACAAGCACAAAAGCTTGGTCTGTTAGGATATGTTAAAAATTTGGATAATGGTAATGTCGAAATTGTCATACAAGGTGATAATTTACAACTGACTCAGTTTACACAGTGGCTTTTGCAAGGAGGGCCGGCTTCTGCTCATATTACGGATATAAAAAGTTGCGAATTATTACCTGAAAATGGATTAACTTCTTTTAATGTCAGATATTAATTTAATAAAAAATAAAGTAAAATGGAAAAATTATTAAACTTCAAGATAATGATTTTTCCTTATAATTGATCAATCTTATTTGCGTGATTAATGTATGTTATGAATAAAAAAAATATAATCTGTATCTTGCTTATTATTGTGGTAATTGGCGTCTATTATAATTATCAAAAAGACAATGACGCAACTCCGCAATCCTCTGTTACTTTAACTGATACGCCAATTTATCAGAGTGATGACATGACAACAGATGTGTATGATTTATCAGGCGAAATTGTATACAAGATTGAATCTAGCAAAGTACGACATTTTGATGATTCAAATAATACGGAATTTGATCTTCCCAATTTAACGCTTTATGATCAAGACCACACTGTCACATGGCATATTAAAGCCAAAAGTGCGACGTTGACTGATGATAAACACATTTACCTTTATAATGATGTTCAATTGGATAATTTGACCCCCAATGCTCAATTACAGCGAGTTAACACCGATAATGCTGTTATTGATTTAAATACACAACTTGTAACGTCTAAAGATCCAGTTACTATCAAAGGTGTTGGTTTTTACTCAACAGGTCTAGGATTAGCTGGCGATTTGCAAGCAAAAACTGCAAACATACTTGAGAATGTTAAAACATATTATAATACCGAGGCACAATAGAACATGAAATTGCAACAACAGCTACTTTTTCCATTATTTTTTATGCTATCAACATCGTTTGCTTGTTTTGCAGATGAGCCAGTAAAAACAACAACACAAACCAAAACTGATCAAAAGATGTTTGTTGACAATAAACCAATCACTATTGATGCCGATAATCAACAGATTGATATTGATAAAAATATTATTACCTTTACTGGTAATGTGCAAATTGTTCAAGAGGGATTAACTATCTGGGCAGATAAAGTTGTGATAACTGATATGCAAGACTCGACAAAACAGAAAATTACCGCTTATGGTAACCCAGTAAAGTTTAAACAAATATTGCCAGAAAATAACAAAATTGTTACAGGTCATTCGGATCAAATTATTTACAATGTGAAACAAAGCAATGTTGTTTTACAAGGAAAGGCAGAGTTATTTCAAGAAGATAATCATATAGTTAGCCAAGTTATTACCTATGATGTTAAAAAACAGCTAATTATGGCTCAGCCTAAAAGTGGTCGCGTAAAAAGTACAATTATCCCAAGTCAAATTAAAGAGATAAAAAAATAATATGTCAACTTTAAAGGCTGTAAATTTAGCCAAAGTATATAAAAAACGAAGAGTTGTTGAAGATGTTAGTTTGACGGTCAACTCAGGTGAGATTGTTGGATTGCTAGGGCCAAACGGCGCCGGTAAGACAACAACGTTTTATATGGTGGTAGGAATAGTCACATTGAATGCAGGTAAAATTTATCTTGATGATCATGATATCAGTATTTTACCTCTACATGAAAGAGCGCAAAAAGGGATTGGCTATTTACCTCAAGAGGCGTCTATTTTTAGAAAACTATCTGTAATTGATAATATTATGGCGATTTTAGAGACGCGCCGAGATATCGATAAAAATGAAAAATTAAATCGGGCTGAAGAATTGCTTGAAGAGTTTCATATCACCCATATTCGAGATAGTATTGGGCAGTCTTTATCGGGTGGTGAAAGGCGTAGGGTTGAAATTGCAAGGGCGCTGGCAGCCAATCCTAAATTTATTTTACTTGATGAACCTTTTGCTGGTGTCGACCCTATTTCTGTTATTGATATTAAAAATATTATTAAGCATCTACGTGATCGAGGGCTAGGTGTATTGATTACCGACCACAATGTTCGCGAAACCCTTGATGTATGTGAGCGTGCTTATATTGTTAATAAAGGTCATTTAATTGCTGAAGGAACACCAAATAGTATCTTAAGTAACGAATATGTTAAAAAAGTCTACTTAGGAAATGAATTCCGATTATGATTAAACCAAGTTTACAACTGAAAGTTTCCCAACAACTATCGATGACACCACAATTACAATTGGCGATTCGACTTTTGCAGTTGTCAACTTTAGAGCTACAACAAGAAATTCAAACTGCACTTGAAAATAATCCCTTGTTAGAAGTGGCTGATCAGTATGATGAAATCAGTGTTGAACAAAATACTTCAGATGAAAATATCGATACTCGACAAGCGTTAGATAGTCAAGAGATCCCTGAAGATATACCATTAGATGCTTCGTTAGATGATATTTACACAGCAGGAACACCTTCAGGCACGCATTCTGACTATCGTAATGATGAGTTGCCTATTTATCAAGGCGAAACGCATGAAACATTACATGATTACTTAAAATGGCAGCTTGAATTAACGCCTTTTAGCGATGTTGATCGCGCCATTGCGGTATCGATTATTGAAGCGATTGATGAAAGAGGCTATTTAACAGTTTCGTTAGATGAAATATTAGAAGAGCAGGGTAATAGTGAAATTGAATTGACTGAAGTTGAAACGGTTTTAAAGCGAATCTGGCATTTTGATCCAATTGGCGTGGGTGCTAGATCGTTGCAAGAGTGTTTATCAATTCAAATTCAACATGTTACAGTTCCTTCATTAGTTAAACAAATTATTAATAATTATCTTGATTTATTGGCAACCCATGATTACAGAACTTTAAAAAAAGTATTCAATGCCAGTGATGAACAATTAAAAGAAGCGATTAATTTTATTCAGCATTTACATCCCTATCCAGGTGATGCTGTCAACACAACACCTCCAGATTATGTTATCCCAGATGTGCTAGTCAAAAAAGTAGATGGCAAATGGATTGTTGATTTAAATAATGATACGGTACCGACTCTACGCATTAACCAGCAGTATGCGGCGATGGAAAAGTTAGCCAGTGAAAGTGATAGCCAATACATAAAATCACATCTACAAGATGCCAATTGGTTTATCAGAAGTGTTGAAAATCGCAATGAAACTTTACTTAAAGTAAGTCAATTTATTGTTGAACATCAACAGCAGTTTTTTGAACATGGCGCAGAGTCTATGAAACCTATGATTCTATCGGATGTAGCGGCTGCAATTGACATGCATGAATCAACCATATCTCGTGTAACGACCCAAAAATATTTACAATGCCCAAGTGGCATATTTGAGTTAAAATTCTTTTTTTCTAGTCATGTAAATACCGATTCTGGTGGTGAAGCATCTTCTACCGCCATTCGTGCATTAATTAAAAAGTATATTTCAGGTGAAGATAGTAAAAAGCCATTGAGTGATAGCAAGTTAGTGTCTATTCTTGAGGAACAAGGAATTATTATTGCTCGTCGAACTGTGGCAAAATACCGTGAAGCGTTATCAATCCCTTCATCCAATCAAAGAAAACAACTTTAATAATAAAGCTATTTGGTCACTACTAATTAATGCTAAATTAATTTTGTTGTTTCGATAATCATCATATCTGTTGTAAAAGATCCATCTGTTTGAAGTTCAAAATAGGCCTTAGTATCGTTGGCAGCAGTTTCTTGATACAGTCTTATTGCATCAATTAAGGGTTCAGGTGTTCGCATTCGTTTAACCCATGTGTCAAAGGACAAGGTTAAGCGATGGCGTTTTATATTATCTATACTAAAACCTGCCTCTGTTAAGAATGTTAACCACTCACCCGGAGTATAATCGCGAACATGCGAAGTATCACGCATAGCTTCAATGGTTTGTAGCCAAATATCTAAAACAGGGTGGCCGGGTGACACAACATCCATTATGATTAATTTTCCGTTAGGTTTGATGATGCGGTGTAGTTCTCGTATACTTTTACCTACATCATGCCAGTGATGTGCTGAATAACGACTTACCACAATATCGAATTGGTTATCGGCAAAGGGTGGACACTCTGCATAACCTTGTTTGACTGAAATATTGCTAAAACCACGACTTTCAGCTGTTAAAGCAACCACCGATAACATCTCATCAGATAGATCGTAAGCCGTAACCTGTTTAACATATTTTGCTGCAATAAAACTCACATGACCAGCACCACATCCCATATCGAGTAATTGTGCATCAGAATAGGAACTAAGAAACGTTTCCAAATATTCAAGATCAGGCCCTTGAGCATGTACTTTACTTGTTAAATAGGCATCTGCTTGCTCACCAAATTGCTTTTTTACGTTATCGTGATGTGTAGCCATAGGTCGTCTCGATATTGGGCACTTTTGTGCCCAAAGTTAAAATTATGCTAAAAATGTCGGTATTTTATGTTCAAATGCACTAATAGCATCTTCATGTTGTAGGGTTAAGCCAATATTATCTAAACCATTTAATAAACAGTGGCGTTTGAATGCATCGATTTTAAACGAATATTGCTTATCTCCAGCGATAACAACTTCATTTTCAAGATCAATCGTAAATTCAATTCCTTCATTGGCTTCAACTATTTTAAATAGTTCGTCAACGTCTTCTTCTGATAAGTTCACTAATAATAACTGATTATTAAACGAATTATTGTAAAAAATATCAGCAAAACTTGAACCAATGATGGTTTTAAAACCATAATCCGCAAGTGCCCATGGTGCATGTTCTCGTGATGAACCACAACCAAAATTCTCGCGCGCTAATAAAATACTTGCCCCCTTATAACGAGGTTTGTTCAGTACAAAATCGGGATTAGGTTTTTCACCTGCATCATCTAAAAATCGCCACTCATGAAAGGCATGTTTACCAAAACCAGTACGCGTGACTTTTTGTAAAAATTGTTTAGGAATAATGGCATCGGTATCAACATTAGCCGCATCTAAAGGAACGACTAGTCCTGTATGTTTTGTAAATTTTGCCATGACAAGTCTCCTTAAAATGGTTTACGAATATCTGTAAAATGACCAGTAATGGCAGCAGCAGCAGCCATTGCAGGACTGACTAAATGGGTTCTGGCATCACGGCCTTGACGCCCTTCAAAATTACGGTTACTGGTTGATGCGCAGCGATCGCCTGGTGCTAATTTGTCATCATTCATTGCTAAGCACATTGAACAACCCGGTAAGCGCCACTCAAATCCTGCATCGATAAAAATCTTATCTAATCCTTCAGCTTCAGCTTGTTCTTTGACTGGTCCAGAACCAGGTACGACTAAAGCTTGTACGCCTTGCGCAACTTTTCGTCCTTTTGCAATAGCAGCGGCAGCGCGTAAATCTTCAATGCGTGAATTCGTACAAGATCCGATAAATACTTTATTGATCTTAATATCAGACATCTTAGTACCGGCAGTTAATCCCATATAGGCTAATGCACGTTCAGCAGACTGTTTTTCAATCGGATCAGAGAAATCTTGTGGATTGGGTACTTGCTTATCAATAGCAGTTACTTGCCCTGGATTTGTTCCCCAAGTGACTTGTGGCGCAATATCTTTAGCTTCAAGGGTAACTACACTGTCAAAATGCGCTCCTTCATCGGTTTTTAAGGTTTTCCAGTAAGCTACGGCTTTGTCAAAATCTTCTCCTTTAGGTGAAAATTGGCGACCTTTTAAGTATTCAAAAGTGACTTCATCTGGCGCAACGAGTCCAGCTTTAGCGCCCATTTCAATAGCCATATTACATAATGTCATACGGCCTTCCATTGATAAGGATTTAATCGCATCACCACAAAACTCAACTACGTGTCCTGTACCACCAGAACTGGTCGTTTTACCAATAATCGCTAAAATAATATCTTTAGCGGTAATACCGTCGGCAACCTGACCTTTGACTTCAATTTTCATGGTTTTCGCTCGCCCTTGTTTTAGGGTTTGGGTCGCTAATACATGTTCAACTTCCGATGTTCCAATACCAAAAGCTAGCGCTCCAAATGCGCCATGGGTAGCCGTGTGTGAGTCACCACAAACAATGGTCATACCTGGCAATGTCATGCCTTGTTCAGGCCCAACAACATGAACAATACCTCGTAATGGACTTTGTAAACCATATAAAGATACGCCAAACTCTTTTGCATTCTTAGCTAACTCAGTTAACTGGATTCGAGCCATTTCACTACACGCACTTAAATCATTGCTTTTTGTTGAAGTATTGTGATCCATAGTTGCAAATGTTTTGTGTGGTTGGCGGACTTTACGATTCATCGCGCGTAAGCCATCGAAAGCTTGTGGTGAGGTAACTTCATGAACCAAATGGCGATCGATATATAAAATAGGGGTTTCATTTGGTGCTTCATAAACAACATGTGCATCATATAATTTTTGATACAATGTTTTTGGTTTTGTAGACATTGCTTATATTCCTTTAATATTCTTTAAAAGGGTTAACATGATTTATTAACCCTTAGTCTAAAAATTAAATTAAACGACAAATGGTATCACCCATTTCATCGGTTGAAACATAACTACCACCACGAGCAAGATCGATAGTACGGGTACCTTGTTCTAAAGCTTTATTAACTGCATTTTCAATAGCTTTGGCGATATCATCACGTTTTAAACTATAACGCACTAGTAATGCTAACGATAAAATTTGTGCGGCTGGATTAGCAATATTTTTACCAGCAATATCCGGTGCACTCCCTCCAGCAGGCTCATATAACCCAAACCCCTGCTCGTTAAGGCTTGCTGATGGTAGCATTCCCATTGAACCGGTAATCATTGCACATTCGTCAGACAATATATCACCAAACAAATTTGAACATAAAATGACATCAAATTGTGAGGGATCTTTTACAAGTTGCATGGTTGCATTATCGATATACATATGTTCAAGTGTGACATCTGGATATTGTTTAGCGACTTCGTTTACAACTTCACGCCATAAAATTGATGTTTGTAATACATTAGCTTTATCAACAGAAGTGACTTTTTTGCGACGAATTTTGGCAGCTTCAAATGCCATTTTAGCTATACGTTCAATTTCAAAGCGGTGATAAACTTCCGTATCAAAGGCGCGCTCTTGAGGGCCAGAACCTTCACGACCTTTAGGCAAGCCAAAATAGATACCACCAGTTAGCTCACGCATACATAAAATATCAAAACCACGTTTAGCAATATCTTCACGTAAAGGACATAATTCTTCTAAACCTTGATACAAACTAGCAGGGCGCATGTTAGCAAATAATTTAAAATGCTTTCGTAATGGTAATAATGCTCCGCGTTCAGGTTGTTGATCGGGAGGTAAGTTTGTCCATTTTGGACCCCCAACTGAGCCAAACAAAATCGCATCAGCTTTTTCACAACCTTCAAGCGTCTCTTTTGGTAATGGACAGCCATGGATGTCAATAGCGGCGCCACCGACATCATATTCACTGGTTGTTATTGAAAGATTATATTTTTGACGAATAACGTCGAGCACTTTATAAGCTTGCTTCATTACTTCAGGGCCAATACCGTCACCAGGTAACACTGCAATATGATAATTTTGTGACATTTTTATTCCTTAACAATTTAATTGATTTATTTTTTATTTATAAAACAACATAACTTAATATGTTATTCATGATGCAATTTTTGTTTTTGCTGTGCAACTTGATTTGCCCGATAAACATTATTTAATACATTAATTAACGCTAATGCAGAGGAATGGACAATATCTGTTGCTAATCCCACACCATGGAATTTGCGACCTTTATAATCAGCAACGATATCTACTTGTCCTAAAGCATTTTCACCTTGCCCTTTTGACGCTAATTGGTATTTAACTATCGTAATTGGCTCGCCAGTAATACGATTTATTGCTTGATAAACTGCATCAACTGGACCATTACCCGTTGCCGCATCTGAATATTTTTGATCGCCAATGATTAAACTCACTGATGCAGTAGAGACAACTGTTGAACCTGATTGAACATTAAAATAGTCCAACACATAATGTTCTTGTTCATCTTTTAATTGATTGATAAAAATTAGGGCTTCTAAATCATAATCAAACACTTGTCCTTTTTTATCTGCTAGCTCTAAAAATGCTTCGTACACTTGGTCTAAATTATAATCGTTATCATGATAACCTAACTCTTCAAGTCGATGTTTTACCGCGGCCCTACCTGATCGAGAAGTTAAATTTAATTGGATTTGATTTAAACCAATAGATTCCGGTGTCATGATTTCGTAGGTTTCGCGATTTTTAAGCACGCCGTCTTGGTGAATGCCGGAGGAGTGGGCAAAAGCATTACTACCAATAACTGCTTTATTGGCCGGTATTGGTGTATTAGTAATTTGACTGACGATTTGACTGGTACGATAGATTTCTTGGTGATTAATATTGGTGTGAACATTTAGAATATTTTGGCGAACTTTAATTGCCATAATGACTTCTTCTAAGGCTGTATTGCCTGCGCGTTCGCCCAAACCATTCATCGCGCCTTCAACTTGACGAGCACCTTCCTGAATCGCGCTAATCGAGTTAGCCACCGACATACCCAAGTCATCATGACAATGAACAGAGATAATCGCTTTATCAATGTTCGGGACACGTTCAAATAAGGTACGAATAATGCCACCAAATTGATAAGGGACAGTATAACCGACAGTATCCGGAATATTGATCGTTGTTGCCCCTGCTTTAATTGCTGCTTCAACAATCCGACATAAGTTATCAATTGGGGTACGACCTGCATCTTCACAAGAAAACTCCACATCATTAGTATAATTACGTGCATGTTTAATACAGTGCACAGCCCTTTCAACGACATCTTCAAATGTCATTTTTAATTTGTCTTGCACGTGTAAGGTTGAAGTTGCCATAAAAGTATGGATACGAAATTGATCGGCAACTTTTAACGCTTCTGCTGCAACATCAATATCTCTATCTATACAGCGAGATAATGCACATACACGACTATCTTTAATTGTTTTAGCAATCGTTTGTACTGATTCAAAATCACCAGGGGATGAGATAGGAAAACCAACTTCCATCACATCCACCCGCATTCTTTCTAAAGCTAGCGCTATTTGTAGTTTTTCTTTGACACTTAAACTTGCTTGTAAAGCTTGTTCGCCATCACGTAGTGTGGTATCAAAAATAATGACTTGATCGCTCATTGTTTATTCCTTATCTATATTTTAGCGCTATTACGGTATTTCAAGTTATGAAAACAAAAAACCCGCACTTTAGCGCGGGTTCTTGTTAATTTGTCGAGTTGTTTAATAAATTATCTCATTACTCAACACACAAGCAATCCGCGCAAAATAATGCGAGGAGTAAGCTAGTGAGGAGAGTAGTTGTTCTAATCATTAAAACGAATCTCTAAATTTATATTGGTCAAAATAATGCCAATATTTTTATCAAAGAACATAGTTAATGTCAATATCTAATCTTAAAAGGTCATTAAATATTATGATTTTAATCAGCAAAATTCAGTTAATCGATAAAGCAGATAGCTTTTAAGCCTTGAGTATCTTTATCGAATGAAGCAATACTTCCGTTGGTTAAATCAACACCATAGAATTTTGTTCCTTCGAAAGACCAATCTATGGGGTCTTGATCACATTCGTTTTCTGGAAATAGTTCATCGTCACCATCATCAGGTATTGGTGGGGGATATAAGGTGCCTTGTTCATCATCATCACCATTATCTTCATCAAAAGGATTAAAATTTCGTAATTTAGATTTTAGCGGCTCAGCTATACCCATATCGTAGTCTTGTTCATCTGTCCAAGCGTAATTAGATAGCGCATTTGAAAGTGTTGAATCGCTTGGATAAACCTCATTTACCGTATTCCCCCATTCAGATAAAAGCGTTCCAACCGTGCGTTTGTAATTATTTCTTTCATTTTCTCCAAAAAAATAATCCCAACTTTTTGCATTAGTTAATGATCGCCTATAAGTCAGCGCGACTCTTGGGTTTTGACAACTACAATAATGTTTGGCAGATTTTTGATCTTTAAAAACTACATTTTCAGAAATCAGGTACCATTGAGTGATAGTAAAACTATAAATAGTTTTATTGCCGACAGTTAAAGAAAATACTGTATTATTTGCAGCTGCAATATTATTTTTTAATTTTTCTGAAAAATTGGGCCCTGTAAACTCAACTCGAAGCACGTTATCTTTTCCACTAAGCTTTAAACTAATGGGTGATGTTGTTGGGTTTTTAGTATAAGAAACTTGACTCCAGTTTGCACCGGCAAGTACGACATTAAAATATAATTTATTGGCAGCAGTTGTAGGAAACTTATTATAACTTTCTTCAGACGAACCTCGAGGCAAAAAACCTTTATTGGCATCCCACCAAGGCATATCTTGTTCCCAAGTATTCTGAATATAATTCGCTTCGTATTCTTCTTTTGTATAAGCAAATTCTGGTGGATTACCTTTTTCTAAAGATGGTTGTAGCCAGCAAATCGTAGGCACATCCTTGGAGGAAGATGTGACATAATAGGTTTTATTTACACTTGGATAAGTCCTAATATTAGGTACCCCAAATGTGGTTGAAAGCTGTGATTCTGTTGTGGCTAATGTCAATGCGTAGTAACCAATACAGTTATTTAATTTTTCGCTCGGATCAATAGTATTATTGTTGTTATCTTTTATTGTAAGAGACATCGTCCCACTAGCATTAAACCCATTATCACCATCATCATCTTTCACATATTGATGATCGTTTAAAATAGTTAAAATATCCACTTCTTTTGCATTATAATCAGTTAATAATGTTATTATATTTTCAAAAGTCTCAACAGACTTTGGAAGTACAATTAATTTATCGGGAGATGAATCAAAATCAGGAATATAATAAGTTAAATTAGGATTTTTTATTCGCGTGTCGATCTGAGTTGAATTTTCATTGTTAACCTCTTCTGTCCCATTAGTTTGATCGTTTTCTACTGCAATCCAAAGTAAATCAGTTATGTTTGCTTGTGTATGATCATTATCTATTGATATATAGGGTTCTGTGCCATTTATGACTTGAACAGATGTGGCACTTAATGCATTGGCTGAAAAACAATAAAAAATATTGGAAAAAAAGACTGCTGTGTATAATTTTGTTAATATATGTTTACTTTTAAACATCACATTTTCCGTAACGGTACTTTAATATCACTATAAACTGTAAAGCCTTTAAAATTGTGCTAGATAATATTCTCTATTTTTTTTATTGTAAAGATATTGGTGTCGTTTTGTTGATAAATAACTCTATGATATAAATGAAAATTATAATTATTATTTGTTTTTTTATAAAAAAATGAAGTGCAATAAAATGCATTTTTATATAGGAGCATAGAGACAAGTAAAGATCGGTTGAATTTGTTATTCAAGTGGTAATTAATAGTATTCTAAAATAAATATAAATCATTAAGTTAATTAAAAATAAGTTATCGTTCATTATTAAACAAAAGGTGGAGTCAAAAATATGAATATCGTCGAAATTTCGCAAAAACGTTATACCACTAAACATTATGATCCTACTAAAAAGATACCTGTAGCTATTATTGAGCAACTTTTAACTGTTTTAAGAAACAGTCCATCATCGGTAAATTCTCAACCATGGCATTTTTATGTGATTGAGTCAGACACAGCAAAAAATAAGATTTTGCCTGCTTTTCCTGATTTTAATCAGCCACGCGTGACAGGATCGTCACATACTATTGTTTTTTGTATAAAAGTGCCATTGGATGAAAGTCATTTAGTGAATCTACTGAATCAAGAAGAAAAAGACGGTCGTCTGCCTTCTGAAGATTTAAAAGTATCGCAAGATCAAGGTCGACGTTATTTTGTTAATTTAAATAGTGCAACCCCTGAATCGCAACAGTGTTGGGAAGAAAAGCAAACTTATATTGCATTGGGGCAACTTTTGTTTGCTGCTGCGGCAATTGGTGTTGATTCTACGGCTATCGAAGGATATGATTCAGCTAAAATTGACGAAATTTTAGATCTTAAAAGTAAGGGATTGAAAAGTGTTGTAGTTGCGACATTAGGCTATCGCGCGGCTGATGATGGCAACGCACATCGACCAAAATCACGTTTACCAAAAGAACAACTTTTCACTTATCTATAATTTCCCGCTTTGACATTAAGAATTGTTGCGTCGATTCTTTCGACGCAATAATTATTCATAAAAAAATATTATTATCGTTTTTGATATTGTCACTAATCCCTTTATATTTTTTCTACGCTATATCGATATTGTGTTGTTGTGTTGAGTTGTTCGTATAAATTAATTTATTGTCTGTTCAATTTAAAAAAGTTATTTATAGATTATTTTTTTTATATATGTAAAAATAAAAAATAACGAATAATCAAAATGATTGTTTATTTAAACTTCAAAAGGACTTGGATTTTAGGTTTTGTGTATGTTCAGAATTAAGGATTTTCACATATATAGTAAATATTCTATTTGTAAACTTTTTATAACAAAGAAAAAACTAGTTTTCTTATTTTTTACTCATTTTGCAGTTAATATTTTTAATCAATTATTATTGCAACTATCCTTTAAACGGATAGTTATTTTTAATAAAAAAATATGCTTAACGTTTAAATCAAATTTATACATTATTGGTATTCATTTTTTATTTATTCTTTTTTCACCTTATACCGAAGCGTTATCAAATATTACTGTTAAAACCATTGTAGGTAGTGCACCTTATTTACAATTAAAATCAGATCAAGACGGAAATGTAGGGACTAAAATCAAAGGATTGAATGAATTACTTGGTTTTAGAATGCCTACAACAGAAAATAATAACGCATTAAAATTCGTTGATGTAAGTGAATCGCTCTCTTTTGGTGGTAAACCCTTGCAAGTTCCTGAAGGAACTAAATTTTCTGATATCATTACGATGGTTCCAGCTAATGGTCAGGCAAATGCATTATCACAATTCAACAACGTTGGTGATGATGATGGTGATGCCTCCCTTACTGAAAACACAACCATAGAGGGCACACTAACAGCAACCTGGTATGATAATAATAACGTGATAAATGATTTAAGTCGTGAATTCAATGTGTGTGGGGGGCCTTACTTTTTAAAAATTGGTGCTCAAAACGTTGCGGTATCGACTAAATACGGTCAACCTAATAAAAACATTTATGGTAGTCAACCCGTTATTACTTACCAATTTATGCTTGAGGGAGCACCTAAGTTATGCTTTGTTCAACCAGGTATGAATGTTTATAAGAATAGTTCTTACATGACTAAGTACCCTAATGGTTATAACCCAGAGGTATGGGATTCTGGTACAAGCCGATCGTCGACTTATCAACGAGGTGGTGGATTTAAAGCTGAACAATTTAAACCGATAACCGGTTTTAAATATATTACCTTCAAGTTAATCGGCTCGGGAGCCGATCAGAGTCAGTATCGTTGCCAACTAGATAGCAGCAATAGTATCAACTGGGTTACATTGCACTCTTCGGTCGCAAGTGAAGGCTTGGGTGCAAATTGCTATGTACGTTATGACAGTGTCACTAAGCCCACAACACCCTTAACGATTAATATGGAATATACTGCTGATAAAGGCAAAACTTGGCAAAACATCGGTAAAATTACGCTCCCTATACCACAAAAATGGGCAATAATACCTACGAAAGTAAAAGGATTTTTAGATGATGATAGTTATACAGCCTACGATGAATGTAGAAGACTAATAGATGGTCAAACAATACCCAAAACAACATCCGCTCAGGTTAATGATATGTCAGAAGCAGGTAAAGCTTGGCGACAAAAATATCTGTATCGAAGAGATGAATTGACCAACTCTTTACAAGCTAACACACTAGAATGGACAGCTAAACTAATAGATAATGCCAAAAAATATACCTATTCTCGAGATTTAGGTACTTTTCTTAGCGAATGGGGCACTCAAGGATTAGGAGGCCATCTTTGGACAGCTGAAATGTATCGTACAAACAAGCCATTTTCTGTACGAGGACACCCATCAAGTGATTCGTTGGGAAGCGTTTTGGATGACGGTTTTTCTCTTGCTCAAAATCAATCAGCACACATTTTCTGCCGGGGCGAAAATGGAATTAGCGCACTCCCTACAAGATAAAAGCATTACCTAATAAATTATATGTTGTTAGTCGTTTGTCAGGTTAGATATTGATAATCTGACAAATTGTCCATAACGTGGTATTTAACTACATTATAATTATAGTCAAAATACCACTTAGGTCGTAAAACTGTTATTTCGAAAATCTAGCCCTATTGTTTCAGATTTTACTTTTTCTGAGTCGTCAAACGTCAAACGGGTAAAATTGTTGTGTCGATTCATTCGACGCAATAATTCTTCATAAAAATAATATTATTATCGTTTTTGATATGGCTTTAATCCTTTATAGTCATTCCACTTCATATCACTATAATCTATATCAATTGTGTGTTGAATTATTCTTATAAATTAATTTATTGATTTACAAATTTAAACAATTATTTATAGATTATTATATTCAAATATGTGAAAATTAAAAAACAATCAACACTGTGCTGTTATACCGTTAAGTGATAACTAATGTTATAGGTTTGATATATGTTTAAAATTAGGAAATTTTTCATATATGATAAATATTCTATTTATAGGTTATTTATAATGAAGCGAAAATTAATTTCCTTATTTTTTATTGATTTTAAATTTAATATTTTTAATCAATTAATATGGCTTCTAACTTTCAAACGGATTAATCCTTCCAATAAGGTTATACACCTAAAACTTAACTTAACGTTATCTATTATTGTTATTCAGTTTTTATTTATTTTTTTTTCGCCTTATACCGAAGCATTATCAAATGTGACAGCTAAAACCATTGTAGGTAGTGCACCTTATTTACAATTAAAATCAGATCAAGACGGAAATGTAGGGACTAAAATCAAAGGATTGAATGAATTACTTGGTTTTAGAATGCCTACAACTGAAAATAATAACGCATTAAAACCCGTTGATGTAAGTAAATCGATCTCTTTTGGTGGTAAACCCTTGCAAATCCCTGAAGGAACTAAATTTTCTGATATCATTACGATGGTTCCAGCTAATGGTCAGGCAAGTGCATTATCTCAATTTAAAGTTGGTGATGATGATGGTGATGCTTCCCTTACTGAAAATACAACCATAGAGGGCACACTAACAGCAACCTGGTATGATAATAATAACGTGATAAATGATTTAAGTCGTGAACTTAATTTGTGTGGCGGACCTTACTTTTTAAAAATTGGTGCTCAAAACGTTGCGGTATCGACTAAATATGGTCAACCTAATAAAAACATTTATGGTAGTCAACCCGTTATTACTTACCAATTTATGCTTGAGGGGGGACCTAAGTTATGCTTTGTTCAACCTGATGATATGGTTGTTTATAATAGTGGTCCTTACATGACTAAGTATCCTAATGGTTATAACCCAGAGGTGTGGGATCCTGGCACAAGCCCATCGTCGAATTATCAACTAGATGGTGGATTTAAAGCTGAACAATTTAAACCAATAACCGGTTCTAAAGATATTACCTTCAAGTTAATCGGCTCGGGAGCCGATCAAAGTCAGTATCGTTGCCAACTAGATAGCAGCAATAGTACTAACTGGGTTACATTGCAATCTCCGGTCGCAAGTAAAGACTTAGGTGCAAATTGCCAAGTACGTTATGATAGTCTCACTAAGCCCACAACACCCTTAACGATTAATATGGAATATAGTGCTGATGAAGGTAAAACTTGGCAAAACATCGGTAAAATTACGCTCCCTATACCACAAAAATGGGCAATAAAAACACGTGCTCCATTTTTATCGAAGTTTGGTTATTATTCTGCATATGATGAATGTAGAAGAATAATAGATGGTCAAGCAATACCGAAAACAACATCCGCTCAGGTTAATGATATGTCAGAAGCAGGTAAAGCTTGGCGACAAAAATATCTGTATCGAAGAGATGAATTGACCAACTCTTTACAAGCTAACACACCAGAATGGACAGCTAACGCAATAGATGATGTCAACAAATATGTCACTGCTCGAGATTTAGGTACTTTTGCGAGTGAATGGGCAAGGTCTTATGGAACAGTTGTGCCTTGGACAGCTGAAATGTATCGTACAAACAAGCCATTTGCTGTAGCAATCACTTCAGGCTATCTTCGGGTGGGAAGCGTTGAGGATGAGCTTTTTACTGATGATGAGACTGATGACATTTTCTGCCGGGGCGAAAATGGAATTAGCGCACTCCCTACAAGATAAAAGCATTACCTGATAAATTATATGTTGTTAGTCGTTTGTCAGGTTAGATATTGATAATCTGACAAATTGCCCATAACGTGGTATTTAACTAAATTATAATTATAGTCAAAATACCACTTAGGTCGTAAAACTGTTATTTCGAAAATCCAGCCCTATTGTCTCAGATTTTACTTTTGCTGAGTCGTCAAACGGGTAAAATTGTTATGTGAAAGAGTTGTTTTTTTGTTAACCTCTTGATGAACTTGTTATTATTTAAGTCAGATAAATATTGTCAATAATAAGTAGCCTATCAATTGCGGTGAATAACTCGCTCCATCACTAGTTAATTAGTTAATTGTTATAAATAACCCTAGACCCTATTGTCAGAATCGTTACAATATACGCCATACTTTTATAGTAAAAGGTCTCTTTTACTAGGTTTAACCCAATAAGCGGATGATGTTTTATGGCGCAATATGTTTATACAATGAATCGAGTGGGGAAGATTGTTCCTCCTAAACGTTATATTTTAAAAGATATTTCTTTAAGTTTTTTCCCTGGCGCAAAAATTGGTGTGCTGGGTTTGAATGGGGCAGGTAAATCAACGTTATTACGTATTATGGCGGGCGTTGATACCGAAATTGAGGGTGAAGCGCGTCCACAGCCCGGTATTAAAATCGGTTATTTACCACAAGAACCGAAATTAGATCCAAAACAAACTGTGCGTGATGCAATTGAACAAGCCGTTGGCGATGCCAAAAAGGCATTAGCAAGGTTAGATGAAGTTTATGCAGCTTACGCTGATCCTGATGCCGATTTTGATAAACTTGCTAAAGAACAAGCTGAACTTGAAGCAATTATACAATCGCAAGATGCACATAATCTGGACAACCAATTAGAACGCGCTGCCGATGCGCTACGCCTGCCAGATTGGGATGCCAAAATTGAGAATTTATCCGGTGGTGAACGTCGCCGTGTTGCTATTTGCCAGTTATTGCTAGAAAAACCGGATATGTTATTAATCGACGAACCGACTAACCATTTAGATGCTGAATCGGTGGCATGGCTAGAACGTTTTTTACATGACTATGAAGGTACGGTGGTGGCTGTAACCCATGACCGTTATTTCTTAGATAATGTCGCCGGCTGGATTTTAGAGCTTGATCGTGGCGAAGGCATTCCATGGGAAGGTAACTACTCTTCATGGCTTGAACAAAAAGATCAGCGATTAGCTCAAGAAGCCGCAACCGAATCAGCGCGCCGCAAATCGATTGAAAAAGAGCTGGAATGGGTGCGCCAAAACCCGAAAGGCCGCCAAGCAAAAAGTAAAGCCCGTTTAGCGCGTTTTGAAGAATTAAACAGTAATGATTACCAAAAACGTAATGAAACTAACGAACTGTTTATTCCACCTGGGCCACGTTTAGGCGATAAAGTGATCGAAGTGAATAACTTAACCAAGTCATATGGTGATCGGGTATTGATTGATAATCTTTCATTCAGTATTCCTAAAGGCGCAATTGTTGGGATTATTGGTCCAAATGGTGCGGGTAAATCAACACTATTTAGAATGCTATCGGGCAAAGAACAACCCGACTCAGGTACCATTACTTTAGGTGATACGGTGCAATTGGCGTCAGTCGATCAGTTCCGTGACAGCATGGATGATAAAAAAACAGTGTGGGACGAAATATCCAATGGGCAAGATATTATGCGTATTGGTAATTTTGAAATCCCAAGTCGAGCTTATGTTGGACGCTTTAATTTTAAAGGCGTTGATCAGCAAAAACGCGTCGGTGAACTCTCTGGTGGTGAGCGTGGACGAGTGCATTTAGCCAAGTTATTACAAGTTGGTGGCAATGTATTGTTACTTGACGAGCCAACCAATGACTTAGATGTCGAAACACTGCGAGCACTCGAAAATGCGTTATTGGAGTTTCCGGGCTGTGCATTAGTGATTTCACATGACCGTTGGTTCTTAGATCGCATTGCAACCCATATTCTCGATTACCAAGACGAAGGACATGTTGAGTTCTTTGAAGGTAACTTTACCGAATATGAAGAGTGGAAAAAACGGACCTTAGGTGCAGAAGCCTTAGAGCCGAGACGTGCCAAATACAAAAAAATCACAAAATAATCATGTTTGCAGGATTTCTGCTGTTTACTGCAGTGGAAATCCTTTAGCATTTATATCAACTATATCCCATATTCGTTAAGCAAATACTTTCCAAGCATTTTTCACCAAACGTGTCTTTTCATTAATTTAAAAGATAGTTTCTAACTTTTTTTGCCCTCATCTATCTATTGAAATTTTATTCATTTTTTCATCATATTGGATGATTAACACATAATGATTTTCAATATTAACGCTCAAATAATCATAGCTAAAACGTAATGTAAATTTTGATTCTTAAAATAATTTGAAAAAAATTAAAGATATTTAAATTGTGGTCGATATTGAACAGGTTATGATAAGGATATCTAAAATTAATATAGAGGAAAACAGCATATTTTTCTGAATAAAAACTTTTTAATAATAGGTTGTCAATGAATAGTATCAAACTAGTTTGTTTATTTTTCATCAGTATTATCTTAACTTTTTCTCACCAATTAGTATTATTTATCTTTTTTAGATGGATTGTTCATTTTAAAAAAATACTATCAGTAAAACGCAATTTTAGTTCTTATATTGCTGTTAGCTTAATATCTATGTTATTTACGGTTAACGCCAATGCATTAACCGCTGTGACCATTAACAAGATCAATGGTAGTAAACCTTATTTAACTTTTGATAAAGGTAAAACAAAAGTAACAAGTACAGAAGGTTTGTTAAGTGTAACGTTACCAGATGGTCGTCAGTATGTGCCATCCGGTGATATGGCGCATTTATATCCAAATGCGATCGTTAACGATTCAACTATGACAAATCCAATTATTTTAAATAACGGAGAGTTAGATTTTGTTAGTATAAAAACATTTGTTCCACTTAAAAAAGAGGGGAATAGTAATTATCCGAGTGTTGCTTTAAACAGTTTAATCAAATTATATAACTATTGGGGGGATGATGATGGTGATGGCAACGTAACAGCAACGGGAACGTTAACGCTTTCATGGATAAATAAGCAAGGGGTAAATGTTACGAGTATGATTAGTAATAATACAATTACAGCATTAGATCCCTGTGATGCACCTTATCAACTCAATATTCAAACCACTGATGGTATATTATCAACCCAGTATGGCATACCGAATACTACGCGTTTTAATGCTGCAACAAGTGTTTACTATATTACCCCAAAGATAGATATGCCTTATGTGTGTTATGCTCAGCCCAACTTTTCTATGGATCAATCATATGGACCAAATTGGGTGAGTAAGAAAGGATTTAGAGTCGATAATATTGATAATGTTGCCAATAACTTTCCTACAACCGGTTCAAATGGTCTTCATTTTTATTTATTATTAGCAGGTATTACGCCAAATCAAGTCATTACGGCCAATGGTGCTACCGTTTTCCCTGAAAATGGTAATAAAACCGTTAATTTGTCATTAACTGTAGAAAAGACACAGAATTGGAATGGGCAGCCACAGTTGGCATTAAAAATTCTATTAAATGGACCAACCCTAGATTCAACTAATAGATCTTTCACTCCCTCAGAGTTTAAACTTTATTCTGATAGTAATCATAGTCAGTTGCTTTATAAGTTTAAAATCGAGCGTTGGTACATAACTAAGATTGAACAGGCAGATGGTTACGAAAATGCTAAAGCATTTTGTAATAATCTGGGCGTTACCTATCGAATACCAGGAGTTGAAGATTTTACTAATGGAAATGGATATGGCTGGGAGAATGGAATTCCAGGTCAGGGTAATTCTTATCGTCGTCAAATCAGTTATAAAAATGGTGATAAGTGGGTTGGTGGTTTAATGAATGAATGGGGGTATCTGAGTAACACTTCTACTGATTATCCTGCTGCAAAAAATTGGGATGGTTCAGGTATATACTGGACATCACTTGCTGTACCAAATATGTATAGTTTGATTTATGATATTAATAATGGAATGTATTCACAAGGTTATATCGGCTATAATATGCCATCAGCATTAACACATCGTGTTGTTTGTGTGTCTCCTTGAAAGCATTAGTAAAATAATTTATTAACGCTATAATATATTGTCTTTTAATAACTTAACTGCGCGCCGCCAATCAAGTTTGGTGGCGTTTTATTTAATTTATGAGCTTATTGTTTTCAACGTTGAATAAAATCTTTTGATGACTGAATTATTTTGGCGAAAGTATGGGTTAATAAGCTTGGTATCGCATCTATGCCTCTAGATTTTGCATCATCACAAACAGCAATAGCTAAATCCGGTTTTGAGCTTTTATGAATGGCTTTTTGAATAATTTTAGATACAGGCATATCGATATGTTCAATTGTATTATAAGCTGCCTGTTTGTACACATGACTAAAGCCATGTTTAAACAAAAAATTCTCGATATCTTTTGCCGGTAATATCGTAAGATAGTCATTCGAATCTTCATTTTGTGGGGTGAGCGATTTAACCGTATCGGCATATTTTTTTCCAGCCATATCGCCATCAGTAATCACATACCAATGGATCCCCATCTTATTAGCATATTTTATTAAGGGTTTTAAACCACATTGCGCAAATTCTAGTAATTGCACACCTTCAGAACCTAGATGATAACCACTTTGTTCGGCTAATTCACGCAACAACCATACTTCTGTTTCACCTTCAACTAATAACCAGCAACGAGCAAAAAGCGCTAATGGTCGACGATAAAGCACATGAAATAAAATACGGCGACTATCATCAGCACTTAGTGAATGAGGGGCAACATATTTTGTCACAATTTGACCGGGCAGACGGATTAACCGATAAATACTTTCTAAGGGAAATAATGATACTAAGTCACTGGAGTTTGAGGTAATAATTTTTTGTGTTGGCAGGTGTTTAAGCAGGCGAAAACCAACCGATAGAATAATGGGATGTAATTGGCTTTCAGGTTCTTCTAAAATGAGAATTGGCATTGAGCTAGGTGAAAGGGGATTGTCACCTTTAGCATAAACAATTGAATCAAAAATACCTAATAAAGCGGTTCGTAAATAATCATCATTAATATTATCTAAAGCATTATTAATACGTTCAAGTGAATTCCAATCTTCACGATGTGGGCTTGTTTTTTGTGGTAAATGTTTATAACGATAACGTTGAGCTGGATCGATAAAATAGTATTCTAACAAAGCGCGTGCAGCTTTTAATCCACGTTGTAACTCCTCTTCACTAATCGATGCTGAATGCTGCTTTAATTGATTAGACAGTTCATTAATGAAGTATTCTGATAAAGGTTGGTTAGTGATAGGTAAATCATCTGTACTTAAGGTGTTTTTCAATGCCATTACAGGATTAAGATTAAGAACAATAGCAATCAGCAATTTATGATTTTCAATAGTAAAAGGATTATTGTTTTGGTCGACTAGCAGATGTTGAGTCACAATTGTACTATTTTGTTGTTTGGCAGTGATTTGATAAGTTATCCGTCGTAATTGATCTTCTTTAGATTGATAAGTAACAGGCAATAATGCTTGATAAGCTTGATTATTGAACTCGTTGGCATAGGATTGACAATACGTTACTTTAATACTGATATTATTGTCATTAGGTTTATCTTTATCATGATAAAAGTCAGAATCAACAAATTCATAAAATTTATTGTCTAGCGACAATAACATTAAAGCGCTAATTAAACTCGATCGCCCCCATCGGTTTTCACCAATCAGCACACTTGCTTCTGTATTAAATTTTAACGATAATTGACTTACACCCCTAAATCCTACTATATCAATTTGTTCAATAAACATCGTATTTCCTTATTGTTAAAGATTATACTTCTCGGTGCGTTTACGTATTTTTTCAGCTTTTTGTTCAGTATTGCTAATTAATTTGTGCTCATCAAGCAAAATGGTTTTTAGGGGTTTATTGAAATAGACTTTCAAAAATAACCAAATATCGCGCTTAGTTAAGCCAATATTCGTTGATGAAAAATAAAGCCCGATTAAATCTTTATCACGCCAGCGTCTAGGTACCTTATTACGTGTTTGAGCTCGGTGTAAATCAATCACTGATAACTTAATCTGTTTTTGCTTTTCAAATAATGGTATATCAAGTAAAAAATGACACAAATAACAATCACGATGATTAACCCCAGCTGCATGCATTTTTGCTGTCATGTTAGCTAAATAGATAATTAATGAACGCTTTAAATGATAATTAGGTGGCGAAGTTAGCCATGTTTTTGTAAAGTCTTCTAAACTAATGGTTGGGTTTAAATCCTTAGTAACAATAAATGAATGGCGAGTCAATGGATTTAAGCTCTTTCGACCAAATGCTCGTCCATCCATAGTATTAACGTTGGCTTGTTCTAAACGAGCAATCGCATCCCATTCTTGTTTAGCATCCAAAACAGGCAAACGTAGTGATAAAAGATTTTTAACAATCTCTTTGACTGTTGTACCTCGATGAATCTTAATAAAATAAGATTCGTCATTAAATTGGAAATTTAATGTTTTACGTTGTTTTACTTCCCGATAAACTTTTCCCGATATTAATTCAACTTCTTGAAAGGGATCTTTATCTTTCCATAATTGTGCAAAGGGTGATTTAAGTTTAATTTCGTTCATGATTATCACAATCTAAAATAATATCGGCAGCACGCTCAGCTAAGTGGTATAAATCAGTAGTTTGACCGTAATATATAGCATTATTATGCCAGATCAATCGTTGCGCTTGATTGGTTATCGCATTGTCAAGCGCGCAATTTAAATCTGCTTGCACAAAAGGTTCAATAAGTACAAAACCGGCATCGGCATCGTAGACATGATAAGCATAACCAGAAATACCAGAGACAATCACTGGTACACCTGCGGCTAAACCTTCAATTAATACCATACCAGCGGCTTCCTGCCTTGCTGGGTGTAATAATAAATCGGCTGCAAAAAGAAAATCCGGGATATCATTACGACCAGAATAAAACCTAACTTGATTGCCAATATTTAAAGCTTTAGCCATTTTTTGATAAGGTTGCGCATTATCTTGCCCAACGACTAAATAAATTACTTTTTGCCTTAACTCAATGGGTAACGAGGCAATAGCATTTAACGAACGATCAACCCCTTTACGTTTAAAATCAGATCCAATTTGCACTATGACAAAAGCATCAAGCGCAATTTGATTGGCTTGCCTAAATTGTTGACCTTTAAGTGGCGATGTTGTTTGATATTTTCTATCCAATGCAATGCCCGGTGGTAACAGATAAAATCGTGAAGATTGGGTTTGATAATATCTTTCAAAATCAATAATTTGCTGTTTAGTCAGCACCATTATTTTTGTATGATGATCGGCATTAAATACCGCATCTTCGAAAGCTAAATAGTGTTTACATCGTTTAGATAATTTATAAAGCAAACCTTTATGTGCTACTTTTTCGGCAAAACATGTGTCGCCAGCAAAATAGACATCTAAGCCAGGCATTTTGTTAAAACCGACAACACAATCAACAGGGTTGGACTCAAGATGAGCTTTAACCCAATTATAATAAGATTGATTACGACGATGGTTTGAAAAGCCCTTTTTGGCGACCATTATAACTTCAAATTCATCGGGTATATCGCCTTGCCAATCCATGACATAAACACGAATCTTATGGCCACGCGCTCCACAAGCTTTGGCAATTTGCAAAAAATCACGTTGCAAACCGCCATAAGGAAAATATTTATAGATACAAAAAGCTAATTGCATGCAAATTGCCTCGAGTAATAAAGGGGTATTATATACTCAGTATTGATTGTTGCGCAAAGTTTGATTTTTAGTAGTCAGCCTTATCAAAATGCTTAGTACAGGTGAGTTTATAAGTATAAAGTAATCTTATTCATAGCAAAATAATCGATAAGTGTAAATCATTTGAATGATGAATCCTTTATCACAAAGATTCATCACGTTTATTGAATATTCTGTCATCGACAGAAAAATTTCAATTTTATTATTAATATCACTTCACCCATTAAGCAAAAATAGTGGTACGAGATAACGTTAAAATCAATAATGACAGTTGTTATAGGCTCAGTGTTACTCTTTTTTGCAGTTTATGATCAAACTTAACCATAATCTTTCTTGGTATTGAAAAATCAGTTATTTTTAATGGGTAAAAATAAGCTTATGATGATTAATATCTAAATAAAATGAACGTATATTTTGCTTGAATCTGGTTAAAGCAAGACTTACTTTTAGACGCTTTATAGTGTTTATTCTCAGTTGATCTCTATATCGATTAATTTAATAAAAAATTCTAACTGCCAAATGTTTAAAAATAAAATAACTCAATCACCAATTGCTCATCGATACAAATTTAACGAAAGTAAAACGTTTGGCTGTAAAAAATGTGTGTTAATTGTTCAGATATTTTGATGTTTACAATCTTATGCATTTTATATTATATTGCCAAACCTATTATGTATTATCTAGTTAGTAAAATTTAAAATGAATAAGGAAGTTTTTTTTAACAATAAATATATTATTTTATTGTTATTTATCGTTGTCTGTTTTACATGGGGAACAACATGGATTGGCATTAAAATTGCTGTTGAAACCGTTAACCCACTGTTAGCGGCTGGTTTACGTTTTGTCATTGCATTCCCTTTTTTAGTATTAATTACAATAGTGGCTAAATCGCCAATATTGTTTCCTCGAAAATCATTACATTTTTTCCTGTTATTAACCCTATTTTACTTTACTATTCCTTATTTCTTAATTAGTTTTGGTGAACAGTATGTATCGTCAGGTTTAACATCACTTCTATTTAGTACTATGCCTATTTTTTCTATTATTTTTGCTAAAATAATTTTAAAAGATAAGATTTATTTGAATCAATTAATCGGTATTACAGTAGGCTTTTTGTGCTTAATATATATTTTAGTTTCTGAAGGATTCATTCTTTCGTATACCGATTTTTTGGGTGTGATATCAATACTTTTAGCAGCATTGATGCATGGTTTTTTGTATGTATACTCCAAAAAAGCAGGCGCAGGCATCAATGTATTTACTTTTAATACCTTACCTATCGGTGTCGCTGGAATTGTACTGTGCTTGTTAAGTTTCTTGTTTGAAGAAAATAATTTCCAACTTATTTCCTTAAATAGCTGGCTCGCATTAATTTATTTAGGTATTTTTGCTTCAGTGTTTGGTTTTATTGCTTATTTCTTTTTGTTGAAAAGAATGAGCCCTGTTGTTTTATCATTCATTTTTATTATTTTTCCAGTCGTTGCAATTTTTATTTCCTCTATTTATGAGCATAAAATCATTTCAACCAGTTTTATTATTTGTACAATCATTATGCTATGTGGTTTTGCTATAACTAAATTACCGCTCAGCATTTTTAAAAAATTAATAAAGCAAGGAACAACAGATAATCAATAAGGATTAACGAATTGTTTCAATGAAATTTGAGATTGCTAAACTGCTGATATTGGATCATTATACTCATTCGGCCTGTGTGCCGAATGTTTTATACCAATTGTTACACTCAAATGCCTAAAGCTGATCTTATTGATTCACAGAAAAAAGATAAATCACCGCCTACTTATTTTTATGATGATCGAGCTCAATATTTTCAACCAACCTAAAATTAATGTCAGGCACCTAGATCTTTATCATCACTATTACCACATAATTACCAAGTTTATTCATTAAGAGTGATAATTTTATGATTGATGATCTCACATAAAACAAAAATCTCAAACTCGCTAATACGTTTGTCTATTTTGTCACTTTAAAAAATGATGAGTGTAAACATGATCCGCTGATTGACTTATTGCGTCTATAACGATAATTATTTGACCACACTATGCAGTAATTGCCTATGGGCAATAAATTCCCTAAACCTGATCGTTTTCCCTCTACGGTTTACTGATAATTGCTGGCAAAATACTTTACAATTAATTAATAGCAATATTTTAGGTTAGTAAATCACTGAATGCATGTTTAACTATCTGGATATTATCCATTGAACTCTTTTATGCTTTGAAGCAATAACTGTCACCAATGGCACTTCCTTGCACGCCAAATTGACGTAAATTTTGATCGACAGCATTCATCGATTGCCAATGGTTTTCACACCAATCAGGGGCAAGTAAGGTCGGTTTTCTGGCGTTAGCCGAGATGCGGTGATATAAAATATCCGCTGGTGTTTGCCTGATAACATCACCTGCAATATCGACATACTGCTCTAAAGATAATACATCAAGCCGGCCTGCACGCCACGCTTTAGCCATAATACTGCCTTCGACAATATGTAATGGATGCAGTTTTAAACCATCCACACCAGTATTGAGCACTTGATCTAAAGTCACTAAATTATCTTGTTTACTCTCTTTTGGTAAACCAATAATTAAATGGGTACACACTTTAATACCAAGCTTACGTGCTTTTTGTACTGTTTGCTGATAATCATTAAAGGTATGTCCACGATTAATTGCATGCAACGTTTTATCATGTGCGGTTTGTAAACCTAGCTCTAGCCAAACTTCATAGCCTTTAGCTTGATAATCAGCTAATAAATCAAGTGCTTCATTGGGTACACAATCAGGCCGGGTTCCCACGCAAAGCCCAACAATATCAGCGCTATTTAGCGCCTCTTCATACATATTTTTTAAGATTTCAACTTCAGCATAAGTACTGGTATAAGCTTGAAAGTAGGCAAGGTAACGTTTCGATTTTTTCATTTGCTGAGCTTGTGAAGTTAGCTGATCTGCAATCGACTTAACTTGAATTGACTCATCAATAATTGAGGCGACATTACAAAATGTACATCCGCCTTGACCAATAGTACCGTCACGGTTAGGGCAGGTAAATCCACCATGTAACGTGAGTTTGTAAATTTTTTCACCATAACGTCGCTGCAAATCAGCGCCAAAGGTATTAACCACTAAATGTAATTGCATAACAAACCCAAAATAAAAATTTTGCCCATTCTACGAAGATAGCTATTGAACATCAAGATATAACAAAAATCCTAATTTAATAATCTGTATTGCTCTAATCCATTTTACTCAACCCATGAGCGTTACTTAAAGCTTGTGTCAAAGGCAGATTTGAGTTTATTTAGATAATATAATGATTATTTAAAAAAGAACTTTTATGAATCAATTAAAAAAGTAATAAATGAGATTTATAAGTACAGACAAGTAAAGAGTTGGTTATGGCTCTATAGTACAACGAGTTAACCAATATATTGCTTGCTGTTTCT